>CAURKE010000010.1:0-12117 GCA_963525055.1 uncultured Campylobacter sp.
GCTAAAATCCGAGACTCGGTACATCGCTAACGCGTCTTCAAACTGCTTATTTGCCAAATTTGTAGGCGCGCTCGCAGGCACGCTAGTCATCTCGTTTGAGGATCTCGTTTGCGCCGCAAAAAGTACGCTCGCCGCAACAATCAAACAAAGTAAAATTTTTCTCATACTGACTCCTTTTTATGAGGTATCAGTTTAAATTTTAGCCCTTTTTGATAAACGTAACCGAAATTTTAACTAAACTCGCCCGGCCTCACTCTCGTCGGCGCCCAAATTTAGAGCCCGTACGGCTATTTTGGCAAGATTTTATTCACCGCAAAGCCGCAAAATCGCCCCGTGACGCCATCTCTGCGATATGAAAACAGCTCCTGCGTTTCAAACGTGCAGCGCGGATCAAACTCTACTCGCCCTACGCCAAGCTGCGCAAATTCATCCCGCAAGGCCGACTCCATGTCAAATTTGCCCTCTTTTTTGTATCGGTTAAACTCGCCCAGATATAGCTCTCCCACCTCGTAGTTTCGCACCTTGATATTTGCGCCGACGAATACGCGCAGATCGCCCGCCTCGCAGCCAAACTCGCTTTTCATCAGCCTAACTGCATTCGTGCAAATTTTACCCGTTACGCCCGCTCTACCCGCATGCACGGCGGCAACTATGCCCCGCCTCTCATCCGCGATCAAAACGGGTGAACAGTCGGCGACCAAAACGCAAAGCGCAATGCCTCTAAGCGCCGTTATCACGCCGTCGCAAGGCGGTAGCTCGTCCTCTAAATCTCGTAAAATTTCCACGCGATTTGAGTGAATTTGACGCATAAATTTTAGATTGCAAGGCGCTACGCCGATTTGCTCGGCTAAGATTTCGCGATTTTTCGCTACGTTTGCGGGCAGGTCGCCGACGTGATCACCCAAATTTAAACCCTCGTACGCGCCGTCGCTTATGCCGCCAAAACGCGTCGTAAAGCCAAGCTTCAAGCGCTCGCTTTCAAAAACTATGTCTAAAATTTCCCGCTTCATTTTCGTCAAATTTAACCCGCCGAGCCTAATAAAGGCTCGCGATATGCTGCGACTCGTCCCAGCTGATCTCGCTTTTGCCGCCGTTTTGGGCACTACGGCCAAACTCCAGCTGCCTAGCCACGTAGCGCGCTAGCAGGTCGCTTTCTACGTTTACGCGGCGTCCCGGCTTAAACTCGCCAAATAAGCTCTCGCGAAACGTGATCGGGATGATCGTTAGACGCACGCCGGTCGGCAAAACTTCGTTGATCGTGAGGCTCACGCCCTCGACCGCGATGCTGCCCTTATTCGCCATCAGAGGCATAACGCTAGAGGGCAAATTTATATAAAAATCAACCCCGTTTTCGCGCCGCTCGATACGAGCGACCTCGCCGATAGCATCGACGTGGCCTTGTAGCAGATGCCCGTCCACGCGGTCGGCTAACCGCATCGCAGGCTCGATATGCACGCGTCCGCGCAAATTTTCCGTCGCGATATGCGCTCTAGTCTCGGCGCTAAGCTCCACACTAAAGCCGTCTGCATGCAGCTGCGTCACGCTAAGACATGCGCCGTTTACCGCGACGCTATCGCCTAAATTCGGGCGGTATGCGGCTTTTAGTCGCAGAGTATTTTGCGAATAGCTCACAATCTGCGCGATCTCTCTAATCAGTCCGTTAAACATTTTTCGTCCTTAAATTTTGAGCTATTTTATAAAATTTAGCCTCAGAGCGGGCTAAATTTACCGTCTAAATTTTAGCCGCCCGGTTTTTGCCGCGACGCAAATATGCAAAACTAGCATGATGATCGCGCCCGGCCTCGGCAAATTTAATACACTTTAAAAATATTAAGATAAAATAGGAACTTAATCTTAAACCACAAGAAACGATAAACTTGAAAAAATCACGACTAGGCCTACTTGAGACCGATATTTTAGACGTTTTGGATCAAAACGAGCTTGCTAAATTTAACCGCGAGTTTCTAGCCAAGGGTGCTGCGATCTACGCAGAATCAATAAAAGTCGTGATAATTAAAAGCGGCTCGGGTAAGCTCTCGTTTTTCGAGGACGGCGAGGAGTTTATCGTCTATCACCTCCAAAAAGACAACATCTCGATCATAGACGATGTGTGCGTGCTGGAGATCCTGGAGGACAGCGAGATCTACTCGATCGACGCGGGCGATATGGGCGAGCTGCTAAAAAACGAGAGATTTGCCAAAGCATACGCCGACACGCTCGTAAATATCTCGCTACTGCAGCGCCAAATCATAAAATCGATACTGTTTGAAAGCGCGAAGGGGCGCATAGCAAACTTTCTCGTCGAGCTCGCCGCCGAGCAAAATTTGACGCAAAACGGCTACCACTACGTCTTTTTGCCGTTTTCGCTAAAAGTGCTTTCAAGCTTCGTCGGACTAAAGCGCCAAAGCGCAAGCACGGCGTTTAACGAACTAATCAAAGATGATATCATCAGGCGCATAACTCCGCATGAAATTTTGATAGTGGATTACGAAAAGCTGCAAAGCTATACGAACTAAATTTAAAATTTACGCACCGAGACTCGCACCGCGAAAACCCAAATTCGGTTTTTAAATTTGATGTAGTTAAATTTGTAAATTTAGCAAGATGTGAGATAGATATTCCAGACAGAATAGGCGTAGTTTAACTTTAAAATTTTAACCCGTGAGGGAGCGGACTCGTCGTCCGTAACCAAAACGGGTTTAAAATTTTAAAGCTTAAAATCCGTCGTTTATGTGGAATTACTTCTTTTTCATGTCAAATTTATTAGCCATAAATCCAACTAGTCCCACAAAGAAAAGCCCGCCGCAGATATTACCCAGCGTAACCGGAACTAGGTTTTTAACGATGAAGTTACCCCAGTTTAGCACATCTAGCTTATCGGCCGTAGTGTGGAGCAACGCTGCTGCCGCATTGACGTCGCCGCCGCTTGCTGCGATATAGTGTGCTTTAGAGATGATGGCTTCAGTGATGATGAACATATTTGCCACGCAGTGCTCCATAGAGCATGCGACAAACGCGCCGATCATCCACATGATCGCAAAGAATTTACCCGCAAGGTTGCTCTCGCTGGTCGCAGTCCAGATAGACATACAAACGAACACGTTACAAAAGATACCGCGGATAAATAGCTCGTGAAACGGCGCCGTGATCTTGCCGATACCGGCCGGTACGAAGTGCTGCAAGATGTAGCCGTCGTATTTTAGCGGTAAGCCAGAGTAGTAGTACATATAGGCAATTAGCGCGCCGCCGACGAAGTTAAAAAACCAAACGATCGCCCAGTAGTTAATGGTTTTTCCCAAATTTAGCTTGCCTTCATACGCGCTAACGCCGCTTAAAACCGAGCTCGTAAATAGATGCCCGCCGTAGAAAACGACCATCATGAGACCGCAGCTAAAGGTAATGCCGCCGATGAAATTTGCTAGTCCTATAGACTGCTTTTCAGCCATGCCCACTGTCGAGTGCGCCCAAAAAATATCGCCCATCGCGATCGCCGCGCCCGCCATGACGGCTAGAAAAATAATGCTTACTAACGGAGTATGCGCCTTATGCTCCATCGAATTAGATATCGCTTGAGCGGTTTCTGCAGGATTTAACATCTTTTCCTCCTCCTAATTTAAATTTTTATCTATCTCTAAGATACGTTCAAAGGCTTTTTGCACGCTTTTTTTCGCATTTTCGCTTAAGCCCTCTTTAAAATCAAGCACGTTTTCAAGCAGCACGCTAATGCCTAAAAACAGCGTTTTAGGGCAAATTTTGCGCAGGTAGCTTAAAAGTACGGGCGTGGGCAGGTTGTGCGTAGAGTAGATATAGTCGCGCTCGTTGCTTAGATCAAAAAACTCGATCGCGCCGTCTTTAAACCCGCTCATCGCGTCTACCACGACGATGATATCAGGCTCGAATTCGCGAAGCGCGCCAAACTCGTTTTCAGGCACGTCCTGTCCGTAAAACACCCGCCAATCTTTCAAATTTGCCTCAACGATTCGCCCCGTTTCGTTGCCTACGTCGTCGTCGCCGCGCATGGGATTGCCGATGCAAAGAAGCGCCTTTTTCATCAAAAATCCTTCCTAAGCACCAGATATCCCTCGCGTAAATTTTTAAGCTCGGTCTTTAGCTCGCATTCGCAAAGCTCTGGGATGAGCCTAGCCGCATGCTCCCTAAATATCTCCACTTCAAAATACTTGCTTAAATTTCCCAGCTTAAATTTGACGTATTCACCGCCGCTAGCGACGATACGCTCATACTCTTCGTCTGCGATATCGAGCAGCTTTTGGCTAAAATCGATCGTACCCACGCCGTGACCGACGCAGGTAGAAAAGAGCTTGATATCCTTTAGCTCTTTGGGCATTTTTTCGTTTTCGTCCATGTGGCGGCGAGTGAGCTTATAAACTCTTATCATCTTTTATCCCAGATTTCTTTTTTGACGTCGATCGCGTTTTCGCTCTGTTTTGCGTTTGCGTATTTTAGATAGACGTCGTTGTAAAGCAGCCCCATACACTCGGCGTATCTAGGATCTTCTTCTTTATACATGGCTTCCAGTATAGCTTTTTTAGTCGCCGCTACGTCATGGATATCGGGCGATGTTTTAGCTGCGTCCATATACTTAGCAAACAGCGTCCTGCCGAATATATAGCTCATTAGCCTCTTTGACTCGGCCTCCAAATCTCGCTCGAAAAGTATGTCGCCCATGATAGACTCCGTGACGGCCGGAGCTTTGCAGTCGTCTTGTTCAAAGCTTCTTTTTTGTAGCTTTTGATCTATGATACCAAGAGCCATACCAAGGCCGTAGATGACGCTAGCCGGATGCGGAGGACAGCCCGGGATATAGACGTCTACGGGGATAATCTTATCTATACCGCCCCAGACGCTATAAGCGTCGTAAAATATACCGCCCGTGCTACCGCATGCGCCAAACGCTACCACAATCTTTGGATCAGGAGCCGCTTCGTAAGCGCGAAGTAGCGGATAGTACATCTGGCGCGTAACCGGGCCGCTGCAGACTAGGATGTCTGCGTGGCGAGGGTTGGCTACTAGCTTAAAGCCGAAGCGCTCAGGGTCCCACATCGGCGTGATGGCGGCGAAGATCTCGATCTCGCAGCCGTTGCAACTGCCGCAGTCGATGCGGTAAACGCTAAAGCTTCGTTTGATATTTTTTAGATGCTCTAGCTTTGCGGTTAGGTCGTTTGCCGTTTTTATGTTTTCGGGAACTTGATAAAGGCTCATTTTATCCCCTCCTCTACGTCTTTAGTTAAGCGCTCAACGGATTGCGCTTTTTTGCACTCTGGGCAAATATAAAGGTAGTCTTTAGCTTCCTCTAGCCTGCCCGGGAGTAAATTTGCCGTACTAAGCTTTGAAAAAGTATAGTTGATGAGGCGAACCGGCGTATACGGTTTGCCGCAGCATTTGCACTTTTGCATCTCTAGCTCGCCTCGTTGGATCAGCGCGCTCTTATCAAATTTAACCGCAAGCTCAAAACCTTGGCTTAAGCGCACGCCGCCAGTCGGGCAAACCTCGTCGCAGCGTCCGCAAAATATACAACGTCCGCAATCAAACTGCCACACGAGCTTATCTTGCTTTTCGTTCATTTTTAGCTCTATGGCGTTACTAGGGCACGCTACGCCGCATGCCGCGCAACCTACGCAAAGCTCGTAGGTATAAAACGGCTGCCCGCGGAAGTTCTCGGGCACTTTGTAGGGCTCAAACGGATAGGCGTAGGTCGCCTTTCCGTATTTTTCGGTTATGTCAAATAACTTCATCATCTTAAATCCTTTTTGCTAATCTTACCTGTTTGGCAAAATCTCTTAAGGTCTTTCTCGGTTAAAATTTTACTCTTTTTAGTATTTACGTCCACAATCGTAACACGCTCGGTGCATGAATAGCACGGGTCAAGCGAGCAGACGATAAGTGCCGCGTCTGATATGTTATTTCCGCGGAACTGATAGCGGAGGCTCGGCCAGTTGTTATACGTAGCCGCGCGGCATCTCCATCGGAAAACCTTTTGCGCGCTGCCTTGCATGATCCAGTGGACGTTTTCTCCGCGAGGAGCTTCGTCGTGTCCGAGCGCGAAATTTTCAGGCTTGATCATAGTCACAGGATCTATCATAATCGGCGTTTGAGGCATTAGCTCAAAGCACTGTCTGATGATATGAATAGACTGTTTTAACTCCTTATATCTCACGACTTCGCGACTAAATACGTCTCCGCCGTGCTCGACCGCGACCTCAAATTCGATATGTTTAAAGAAGTCGTAAGGGTGGTCGTAGCGGTTATCGCGCTTAAAGCCCGAACCTCTCATATTTGGACCGACCGGGCTAAAGTCGCGAGCAACTTGTTTATCAAGCACGCCTACGCCCTTCCAGCGTCCTAGTTGGCGTTTATCCTCCATCACGGCATCCCAAATTTCCGTAATTTGAACGTCGAGTTTGTTTATGATCGCAAGGCCTTGCCTAATTTCGTTGTCGGTCATATCTCGGCGAAGTCCGCCCATGATGACGTTACCGTAAGTTTTACGGCCGCCGGTTACGAGTTGGGCTAGCTCCATAGAGTACTCGCGCACCCTAAAGATATGCATGAAGGCGTTATAGTTACCAGTTACCTCGCAGGCTAGACCGATATTTAAAAGATGGCTGTGAAGGCGCTCGATCTCAAGGCAAATCACGCGGATAGCTTGTGCTCTTAACGGGATTTCTAGCTTTATAGCCCTTTCCGCCGCTTCGATACACGCAATCGCGTGAGCGTAACCGCAAATTCCGCAGACGCGCTCTGCAAGGTAACCCATCTGATCGTAGTTCATACGGTTTTCGGCTAGCTTTTCCATACCGCGGTGTTGATAGAACAAACGGTAGTCCGCGTCTATGATCTCGTCGCCGTCGCAAAATAACCTAAAGTGTCCAGGCTCGTCAGATGTAACGTGTAAAGGCCCAAGCGGTACGTCGACTACGCTATCGCCGCTAGGAAACAAAAACTCAGCATCAGGCTCGTCTTGATGAGCGACGGGATCTGGTCTATAGCGGTAGTCCATCGCGTCTTTTCTAAGCGGATGAAGGCCGTCGGGCCAATCGTCGGCTAAAACTAGGCGGCGCTTATCTGGTAGGCCCTCGGCGACTAGGCCGAACATATCAAATGCCTCTCTCTCGTACCACACGCAAGCAGGAACTAGCGGAGTAACGGACGGAAACGTCGGATCGACGCCTGGAATCAATGTTTTAACGGTGATAAAGCACTTATCCTCAGCGGCAAAATCATCCGCCTCCGTCATCTTGCTGCCTTCCATAGATATCGCGTAGTAAAGCGCAAAACAGCCGTTTATAGTTCTCTCGTCGTTTGGTATCATTGTGCTTAAAAAGCCGCCGATATCGTAGTAAAGGGTCTTAACCGCAAGCGGAAGGTCGTTTCTGTCGACTAAAACCGTGATTTGGTCGTCGGCTTGGCGTGTTACTTCTAAAACCTTTACCTTTGTTTTTAAAATTTCTACAAATTTATCGCCTCTCATCTTCAAACTCCCATCATTATTTTGACGCCCTCATTGACTAGAGCGTAAAAGTTTTCTACGTGCCAAACGCCAAATATTATGATTAGCGCGCAAAGCAGGATAAGCGGTAAATTTTCTACTATGCTCATCTCTTTATTGTGAACGACCGCAGCTTTAGGCTCGCCGAAACTTGCCATGTTAAAGTGCGAGAAGTCCGCGATAAAGATGATCGCAAGAGCTATCGCAAATAGCGCGGTGCTAAAATATTGACCGCTGTTTATAGCGCCGACGAATACGTTATATTCGCTGACGAATATCGCAAACGCAGGGACGCCTACTAGCGAACAAACCGCAGCGCCGAACATCATCGTAGTTATCGGAGCTATCTTGACCATGCCGCCCATTTTAGTCATATCTTTGTGACCGTAAATTCTAGCGATGTTGCCGGTTGAGCAAAACGCGAGAGCTTTTGTAAAGCTGTGAGCTAGGCAGTGGAAAATCGCCGCAAATAGCCCGAAAGGTCCGCCCACGCCAAGAGCAAAGGCGATAACGCCCATATGCACGATAGAGTGGTAGGCAAACATTCTTTTTACGTCGTGTTGTCTAATCAGGAATATACCGCCGACGAACAACGTAATAAGGCCTGAGATCACCATCACGCTTTGAACGAACTCCATCCCTGTAGCTTGAGCCGCGATAGCGTAATATCTAAATAAAGCTAGCATCGCGCACTTTAGCAAAACGCCTGAAAGTAGAGCCGAAATCGGCGCAGGGCCTTGGGCGTGAACGTCCGGAAGCCACGTATGCGTAGGAGCAAGACCGGCTTTCGTACCAAAACCGATGAGCGCAAAGACAAAGATAAGTTTTGCGACGTCGGGGCTCAAATTTTTAGCGTTTGCCATTATGCCGGTCCATAGCATCGCAGTCTCGCCGTCTTTTATCTCCGCAAAAGTCGCGGAGTAAAGAAGCACGGTCGCATAAAGCGCGAACGCTAGGCCGATAGAGCAAAGAACTATGTATTTATAGCCGCTCTCGGTTGATTTTTGATCTTTTAAGATCGCGACTAGGAACACCGATGAAAGCGTAGTGGCCTCGATCGCAGCCCACATAAACGCGACGTTGTTACAGATGACGCTTAGAGTCATCGTAAATATAAACACGTGGCTAAGCGCGTAGTATTTTCTAAGCGAGTCTAAATTTACATGCCCCTCTTCGAGCTCCCATTTCATATAGTGAGTCGCGTACAAATTTACCAAAAATCCAGTAACCGCGATAAGCACCAAAAACACGCAACCAAGGCTATCTAGGAACAAAAATTTATCGTGCGCGTAAAAAGTACCGCTCGATAAAACTTTGCTTACGTTAAATAGCAACGCCAAAGACGTAACTGCGCTAACGGCTACGTGAAGCAAACTCAAAGTCGCGTAATTTTTCGGAGAGAAAAATAGCAATATCGCTCCAAGAAGCGGTAAAATTAATATCAAAGTTAAACTATCCATCTCTATCCCCTTAAATTCGTAGCCTTAGACGTGTCAAGGCTGCCGTATGCTTTATAAAATCTGATAGCTAGAACGCTCATGATGATAACGGCGAAAATCGCGTCCGTTAAGATGCCAAGCTCGACAAGCTCGTTTGAGTTGTAAGCCATGAGCGCTAGACTTAGATGTATGCCGTTTTCAAAAAGGCAGTAGGCTAAAATTTGCTTGATAAAAGAGTTTCTAAGCATAAAGCCGAAAACCCCCATCATAAACACGCAAACCGCCGCTAGTAGCATTATTTTCTCTTGAATTAGCGAAAATTGAAGGAATATCGGGTTGATACTCATCGCTAAAGCTAGAGAAAATCCCATCGCTATAACAGGGCTTACGAAAAAGCCGCCCACAGGCTCGTCTTCGCTAACTACGTTAAGCTTTTTAATCAACCAAAGCAAGATCGCCGGCACGAATAAAACCTTCGTAAAAAACGCCACTACCGCCCACATGGATAGCTGCGAAGCGTTAAATTTAGACGCCAACATAGAAAATATACCGACTAAAAGTAGCGTCTCTATCGCATAAACGATGACGGATAGCTTTAGGTTACGTAACCCAAATACCGCCAAAGACGTTACTATCATGCCGATAGCTAATGCGTCTAACATAGTCATATCTGCATTCATCTCACACCCCCACGACGTAAAGCGTCAAAGCCACGAAAGATATGGCTAGAGCGGCTACCGCGTTTTTACGCAAGGACGAAGTCATCTTAAATCTCGGTCCGAAGTTGTCTATAAACACGGCCGCTACGTAAAACACTCCCGCCTTTAAAACGAAAATTATAACGGCAAGGAAAGGATTGCTAAAATTCCACGGCTCGAAAATCGCGAGGAAAAGTCCTATCATCGCAAATTGTTTTAAAATAAGCGCCGCTTGAACTAGACCTAGATCAGAACCCGCGTATTCGCCTAGCAAGCCTTCTTGCAGCTCTTGCTCTGCTTCTGCTAGGTCAAAAGGTTTTCTGCCCGTTTCAACGTATATGCACCACAAAAATGCGATCGAAGCAACCGCAAAGCTTGGGATCTGATATCCGATCTGGCCGCTTTTTACCATTGATTGAATTTCAACCAAATTTGACGTTCCAGCCGCTAGCATAACGACAATTAGGCACATTATCATAACAGGCTCGACATAAACGGCTAGCATTTGTTCGCGTCCGCCGCCAGTAGCCGCAAACGGGTTACCGCTATCTAGAGATGCAGCGCCAAATACGAATCTCAAAAGCGCGCCAAGGTAAAGAATCACGAAAATATCGGAGTAAGCTCCAAAAATCGTGCTCTTGCTATAAGTAATAGGAATAGCCGCTAGTATCGCCGCCGAAGTGGCAAATAGGAAAAACGGCGCCCATCTAAATACCCAGTGAGAGCACTCAGGCACGGTTCTGCCGCGTCTAAATAACTTTATGATGTCGCGATACGTCTGAAAGAAATCGCTGCCTTGTTTTGATTGCAGTTTGGCTCTTAGCTTTCTGGCCATACCGTCAAATAGTGGCGCGACCAAGACGATGACGACGACTTGAAATATCATTAAAAATATAGTCTGTAAAATTTCCATCTCACGCCCCCTATATCAAAAAGTAGCTAACCGCTAGTATCGCGCAAAGATATATGAGGATATATAGCGCGTAAACGTTGGTGTAGCCGCTTTGCATTATGCCTATTTTATCGGCGACCTTTTCGGTAAATTTAATCACCGGCTCGTAAAATAGCCCCCACCAGATATCTTTTGGATGGTTGTGATACTCGACCGGGTTAAAATAGCCCTTGGTTACGACTTTTCTCTCGCCTTTAAACAGCCAGTTCATGATGCGTCTTAGATCGCCGGTAAAAGGGCCGCCCGTCATTTGCATGCGAGAGCTGTATTTAAATCCGCAAGCCCAAGGATCGGTCTCGCGAGGTTTCTCGCGGTTTGCTTTCATCACGGCCAAAATCGCAAAAGGCAAAACCATAGTAGAACACAAGATGATGGCTATAAGCGGAGTGGAAACCACGCTGCCTAAATTTGAGGTTAAATTTATACCGTGGCTAGCTACGTAACCGCCTGCGCCGCCTATGGAATTTACGGCCGTTTGGATGTAGCCGACGACTACGTTAGCTCCGATACCAAAGCCTATACAGCCGATCATTAGCACTATCATGCCAAGCACCATAAATACCGGGCTTTCTTTTGCGTTTTCCCAAATTTTCTGATCTCTTGGAGTTCCCGCAAAGATTACTGCGTAAAGCTTAAGGTGCATGCCGACTAACACGCCCGTAAGCGCTAGCGCGACGACTGAAAGCGTAAAAGCGTATCTAGTAAAGATGCCCTGCTCTAGCGCGCCTTGAAGCATACCTTGATAGGTAAACCACTCGGATACGAAGCCGTTAACGGGAGGCAATGCCGCGATACCCATGATACCGATAAACATACCAACAGACGTCCAAGGCATCTTTTTAGCTAGGCCGCCTAGCACGTCCATATCGCGAGTGTGCGTAGCGTGCAAAACCGAACCCGCGCAAAGAAACAAAAGTCCTTTAAATATCGCGTGGTTAACAACGTGGTAGCATCCTGCTAAAAATCCGATCGCGGCAAGAGTGTTATTTCCCGCAGCTAGGCCGTACAAACCAGTACCAAGACCAAGCAAGATGATGCCGATATTTTCAACTGAGTGATAGGCAAGAAGCGCTTTGTAGTCGTGCTGACAAAGAGCGTAAAGAACGCCAAAAAGCGAGCTAGCGGCACCCAAAATCAAAACCGTCAAGCCAAAGTAAATGCTTAAAGGCAAGAAAAGCGTAAATTTAACTAGAGTAAATAGCGCAACCTTTATCATTACGCCGCTCATTAAAGCAGAGACGTTTGAAGGAGCGGCCGGGTGAGCCATCGGTAGCCATACGTGAAACGGCCACATACCCGCCTTGCTGCCAAAACCGACCAAAAATAGTATAAACACGACGACGCTAGCCGCAGTCGGCATATTTAGGTGGGCAAATTTGCTAAACTCGGCGCTGCCGGCGTAGTGAGCCATTATTAGCAGTCCGCAAGTGATACAAAACGCACCGACCTGAGCGATACCTAGATATACCATCACCGCTTTTAGCGTGCCTTTGCCGTCGTTTACGAGGATGAGGAAAGACG
>CAURKE010000011.1:0-12030 GCA_963525055.1 uncultured Campylobacter sp.
TCCTAAACTTAGTTTGATTTCTTAAGGTTTTAGAAAATTTAAAAATTAAAATTTTCGTATTTTGGGTGAAAATTTAGCGAGATAAATCCAAATTTGACGCGGCGCAAAGGCAAATTTGAAGTTACAATTTGTGGTTTTTCAGGCGAAATGGTATAAAATTTAGATATGAAAACTTTTAAAAGAATTTTAAAAATTATTGCTTGGGTTATAGGCGGCGCTTGCGTGGTTTTTGTGCTACTTGTATATTTAATCCTAACCTCGCTTTTTTCGGTCGATACACCCGAGGGTTGCGATCCTAGTATGCCCACTAGCGCGTGCGACTATATCGATGAAAAATTTGAAAAAGAACTGCAAAATTTGCCTCCGGTTGCCACTCTGCCTCCCCTAGAAAAAAGACCCGTATTTTGGCTTGGAAAAGGCAGATTTGCAAAAGGCATAAAATTTGACCATTTATATGTTAAAAACGAAACCGGAGTCTGGCTTAGATATAAAGACGAGAGGAAAGAAGACCTTTTTTTGCAAAAAGATATGCCGGGGCGCTACTATGGATACGACGAGATCGACCGCTCGCCAGATGAGATGTGGGTAAGAAGAGAACTTAAATATTATGAATACGGCATCTACGATATTTCTCTTTTTGAAAACGAAGCCAAGATATTTTCTCAAACGGCGTATAAGGTCGTGAGAAAATTTATCGGCTTCTTTAATCTACACTCTATGAGAGGCACCTCTTTTGCAGCTCCGCAAGGCACCGAGGAAAATTTAAATGCCATAAGAGGGCTTCAAATCCCGCTTGAAAGCTTTCCTAAAAATCCTAATGAGCCTTGGCTTGTTCGGCCTGATAAGCTTGAGGCAAGAGGCTACGGCGGAGACAAAATAGCAAAAAAGCTCGCTCGCAATACCTTTGAGATTAAAGGCGAGGGATGGCGACAAACCGTGCACGTAAATAGCCTCGCTAAAGATACAAAAGTCGTCTGCGGGGATGAAATTTGCCTCGCACTCGCCTTTGACGAGAGCAAAGTCAATAGCTGCGATAACAGTGCTGCGTCCACGACGATTTACACGCTAAATTTAAAACAAAAATTTAGAGATTTTTATATGCTTCCTAGTAAAAATTTCAAATACGCTAAAATAAGCGACAATTTTACCCTAGACGACGTAAAATCCTTTGAAATAATATTGTCGAAATTTAGAGATTTGGGCGGGCTTGACAAAGGAAGCGAGTACATAGACTACGAGGTTATCTTGCGAAACAGCGAAGGCGAGCAGGTCAATGAAATTTGCAGAAACCAAACCGAGAAAGTCGGCAACCGCGCGCAGTAAATCAAAACTTGCGCCGCAGACTTGAGACAAAGGCGGTGAAATCTCGGCGCGAAAAACCTGCGTCTTTACTATACTATATAAATTGACCGTAACCCAGGATAAATCCATATTTAAATTTGATATGGGATAAAGACGAAAGCAAGAGTCAAATTTAAAGCTGTTGAAGGTTCCTAGCGTCGTAAAATTTGATCGTCCAAGGCGCGTCCGCGATATCGGCACCCAGTTTCGCCGCAAAATACTCCCGCACCGCGGCGTAGTCTGATTTTGAGATGAAATAAATATTTATAACGCTCGTCTCGCTAAATACGGCAAGGTTGCAAAAGTAGCTTAAATTTACGTCCTTATCAAAGGCTCTGAGCGCACATTTGGCGAAAAAAATCAGCGCATAAAAAATAAATGCGGCCAAGACGAACATAAACGGGATCACTATCGCGGAAAGCGGATTTTGCGGAAAGCGGATTTTTCGGTATCGCTCCTAAAATTTGGTAGGGCGATTTTCGCATTTGGGTGATATCTGCTAAATTTATCGTTACTCCCTTTTTGGTTTGGAAAATTTTATCCTCATAAAGGTAAACGAGTGAGGGATTTTTGAGTTTTTTGATTAAGTCAGCGGCGGCTAAAATATTCATAAGAATACCGCTACAAAACATCGAAGCAAACCTAGGGTCTCGCATCGCCTCTGCCCTAAAAACCTCCCAAAATGAGCCGCTTTGCCGGTCTACCATACCGCTAAAAAATATCAAAAACGTCATAATAAGGTTAAAGCCGAGCAAGAATACGCAACTAAGCGCGATAACGTAAAAATCATCCTGTAAAATCAGCGGATTTTCGTCGTAGTTTCTGCTCAAATTTTATCCTTTACGCGCCGTGCGATAAAAATATTTGGCTTAAATTTAGCCCGTCAAATTTAAGAACCGGCAGGATAAATCGTGCTCAAATTTGCCCGCAAAACCTCAAATTTGACTAATTTATCCCGCCTAGCAGCTCTTGCGTCTGCTCGAAGCTAAAGCCCTCTTCGGCATCTTGTTTTAGGAAGTTATCTATAAATTCCTTTTTCGAGATAGCAAGGTCAAGCTCTTTGTCGCTGCCTTTTTGATACGCGCCGATACGTAACAACACTTCGTTTTCTTTGAGCAAGGAGTAGAGGCGCTTTAGCTTGGCGGCGTTTGCCCTGTGCTCTTTGGTAGCGATGTCGCTCATCACGCGCGAGGCGGAGTTTAGGATGTTTATAGGCGGATAGATGCCAAAGTCCGTCATCTCGCGGCTAAGCACGATGTGGCCGTCTAGGATCGAGCGACTCTGGTCGGCTATCGGATCGCTCATATCGTCGCCGTCTACTAGCACCGTAAAAAAAGCCGTTATGCTGCCCTTGCCCTCCTCTTTGCCTGCGCGCTCCATCAGCTGAGGTAGTAGCGTGAGCACGGAGGGCGGATAGCCCTTGGACGTCGGCGGTTCACCCAGCGCCAGCCCGATCTCTCGCTGCGCCATGGCAAACCTCGTCACGCTATCCATGATAAAAAGCACGTCTTTGCCTTGATTTTTGAAGTATTCTGCCACGCTCATAGCGCAAAAGGCGCCGTATTTTCGCATCAGCGGACTATCGTCGCTAGTTGCTACGATGACGACGGTGCCGCTTAGGTCGCCGCGTAAATTTTTCTCTATAAACTCAGGCACTTCGCGACCGCGCTCGCCGATGAGCGCGACAACCTTGATCGGAGCTTGCGAGTTTTTCACTATCATGCCCATGAGCGTACTTTTGCCCACGCCAGAACCCGCGAAGATGCCTAGTTTCTGGCCTTTACCGCAGGTTAGTAGTCCGTCGATACTTTTAACTCCGACGCTAAAAATTTCATCTATCAGCCCGCGCTTCATTGCATCGATCGGAGCGCGCATTATCGGGGCGTACTCGGTGGCGGCGATCGCGCCTTTGCCGTCTTTTGGATTCATAAAAGGATCCACCACGCGCCCCAAAAGAGCGTCGCCCACGGGGATTTTCATGCCTTGGTCGCTTTGATAGACGAAGTCGCCGATCTTGTAGCCCTCCACGAAGCCAAAAGGCGAGATGAGCGCGGTATTTTGCCGCACCTCGGTCACCATCGCTAGTCCGCTCTTGCTCTTGTCTTTAGCGCAAATTTGCACGATGTCGCCGATACTTGGGCGCAGTCCCGAGATCTCTATCGTCGTAGCAGAAATTCGTTCGATCACGCCAAAGACATTAGAGAGAGATAAATTTGCCCCCAGTTTTGATTTTAAGCTATCTAAATTCACTAAAATCTCACTTCTTTGTGCGAATTTATGAGAGAGAAAAACTCGCGTCTAGTCTCGCTACTCTTTAAAAAGCAGCCTCGCAGCGCCGACGTGGTCGTGGTCGAGTTGATCTTGCCGACGCCTCGCATCTCTACGCACATGTGCCGCGCCTCGATGACGACGCCAACGCCTTTTGGCTTGATGACGTCTTGCACGGCTTCGGCGATTTGCTCGGTGAGCTGCTCTTGGATTTGCAGGCGGCGAGCGAAGATATTTACCATGCGCGGGATTTTGCTAAGGCCGACGACCTTGTGATTTGGGATGTAGGCTACGTGCACGCGCCCGAAAAACGGCAACAAATGATGCTCGCAAAGGCTGTAAAATTCGATATCGCGCACGAGCACCATTTCGTTATTTGAGCTGTCAAAGAGCGCGTCGTTTAGCACGACTTTTGGATCTTGCGAGTAGCCGCTAGTTAAAAACTCATAAGCTTTAAAAACGCGCTCGGGAGTTTTAACTAACCCCTCTCTTTGTGGGTCTTCGCCGACTAAATTTAACATCTGCTCGACGCAGCTTTCAAACTTTTCTTTTTTTAAATTCTCATTTTTTAAATTTTCTTGCATTTGCGTTCCTGATTCATTTCGCTATCTAAATTTGATAAATGATTTTACTTAAATTCGCCTTTCGCGCGCTTAAATTTATACTATGAATAAGGAAAATTTTGCTACACTCTAGGAAATTTTTATTTTTTAAAGGAATTTAATGCAAATCAAAACCAAGGCGATCGACGCCGTAAATGCTTCGCTAAGTGCGAAAATACCGAGCGCGGACGTAAAATCCAAACTCGAAAACGCTGCTAAAAAAGCTGCGAAAAATATGAAAATAGACGGATTTAGAGCGGGTAAAGTGCCTGTGAACGTAGTGTTAAAACGTTACGAAAAAGAACTAACCGCCGATGCTGAGCAAGACGCGCTAAAAGACGTGATCGATGCGGGCCTAAAAGAGCTAAATAGAAAATTTGAAGAGGTTATCGGTGAGCCGATCGTGACTAAATTTGATAGAGGCGAAAACGAGATAGACGCAGAGATCGAGCTTTCGTTTAAACCCGTTATAAACATCGACGGCTACGAGGAGTTGATAGAAAGTGTCAGCACTCCGCGCGTAACTAAAAAAGAGATCGACGAGAGAAAAAACGAAATTTTAAAAATGATGGCTCCGCTAGAAAAAGTGGAAAAAGCCGCGCTTGAAAAGGGCGATTTTGCCAAATTTGACTTCGAGGGCTTCGTAGACGGCACTGCGTTTGAGGGCGGCAAAGCCGAAAACTACCTGCTAGAAATCGGCTCGGGTCAGTTTATACCGGGCTTTGAGGACGGTATGATCGGACTTAAAGTCGGCGAAGAGCGCGACGTGAAGGTTAAATTTCCGGCCGAATACGGTGCTGCGCACCTTGCCGGCAAAGACGCGACGTTTAAAGTAAAGCTACACGAAATCCAAGGTAAAAAAGTGCCTGAAGAGATTGACGAAGAGACGCTAAAACGCATCATGCCGGGCGAGGAAAAGGTAAGCGTCGAGCTATTTGAAGAGAGGCTAAAAGAGCAGATCAAAGCCGACAAGCACGCTAAAAACGTAAACGAAGAGCTAAAGCCTAAATTTGCCGACGCGATCGTGGCTAAATTTAACTTCGACGTGCCGAAAAATATCGTAGAGCAAGAGATGGATATGCAGTTCCGCGGCGCTTGGAGCAGCTTTACGCCTGAGCAGATGGCTAAATTTAGAGAGGATAAAGACGCCCTAACTAAACAGCGCGAGACCTACCGCGACGACGCGGTAAAAAGCGTGAAGCTAACATTTATAATAGACGAGCTAGCGCGTCGCAGAGATATCAAAGTAAGCGATCAAGAGCTGATCCAAGCGGTGTATTTTGAGGCGTACCGCTCGGGTGTAGATCCTAAACAGCACCTTGAAAACTATAAAAACCAAGGAATTTTGCCTGCGATCAAAATGTCGATGATCGAGGAGAAGCTATTTAACGAGATGTTTGCGCTAAAGAGCGATAAGAAAGAGAAAAAGGCGGAGTAATGAGCTACTACATCCCCTACGTCATCGAGCGTACGAGCAAGGGCGAGAGAAGCTACGACATCTACTCGCGCCTGCTAAAAGACCGCATAATAATGCTTAGCGGCGAGATCGAGGACGGCATGGCGTCTGCGATCGTGGCTCAGATGTTGTTTTTAGAGGCTGAAGACCCGGACAAAGACATATATCTATATATAAACAGTCCAGGCGGCGTGATAACGAGCGGATTTAGCATTTACGATACGATGAACTACATCAAGCCCGACGTCTGCACGATCTGTATAGGTCAGGCGGCGTCTATGGGCGCGTTTTTGCTTAGCTGCGGCGCGCAGGGCAAGCGTTATGCGTTGCCAAATTCGCGCATCATGATTCACCAGCCTTTAGGCGGCGCGCGCGGACAGGCGACAGATATAGAGATCCAGGCGAAGGAAATCTTGCGTATGAAAGAAATTTTAAACGCGATCCTAGCTAAAAATACGGGTCAAAAACTAGCTAAAATCCAAAAAGACACCGACAGAGATTTTTTCATGAGCTCTGCCGAAGCCAAAGAGTACGGGCTTATAGATAAAGTTTTGGAGAAAAGCTTTAAGTAAAGAGTAGAATTTGATAAAGTTAGACAACAAAAAAAGTGATACCGTAGTAGTAAAAAAAGAGGATGAAAAGGCCGTAGAAAGCGAATTAAACATCTACGGTTTTTCCGAGGCGATTATTAAAGAACTAAGCGAGGAAAACATCCCCTCGATACCGAAAAACTACACTGCTTTTTTTGAAAAGATGCTCGAGAAGCAGCCTGATGAATTTAAGAAAAAAGTCGGCGAGATCATAAAGATCGAAGAAGAGATCAGCAAGCTCGAAGACGATAGAAAAATAAACATCGAGCGCGAGGTGAAAAATAGCTTCATGCAGATAAAAAGCATGTTGCAAGCCGTGGGACTCATTTATAAAAATTTGACTATCTTAAGAACCATAGTAAAAAAACGCTCGAGCATCCTTGAGCCAAACATCAGCCTGCTAACCGTGCAAAATATGTTTAATGAATTTAACGAAGACCTAAATAGGCTAAATTCGTTGATGGGTAAGCACATAGAAGTAATAAAAACGAGCTACGAAGAGGTTAGCAGGGTCTTTAAGGTCGTGGAGGAGCAGTCTATCTATGATCCTAAATTTGACATCTACAATAGAAAATTTTTCCTAAAAACGCTCGAAACCGAAGTCGGATATATCAAAAAGTACGGCTACGAATCCTCTGTTTTACTTATAAAGACAAAAGAAGCTACTCTAAAAGATATCGGCTTAAAAAGCAGGCTGGCGCTGTTAAAAAATATTTCTAGGATGTTGCTACGAACATCGAAACGAAGCGATATCCTGGCACACTACGGCGACGGTTGTTTTGCGATGTTGATGCGTCATACTGATATGGTTGGCGCGCAAAAGGCCTGCGAACGTATTACCGAGATGTTTTACGAGACTTCGTTTATACTAAAGGGCGAGAAATTTGAGTTTGATATGGAGGTCGTGGCTTGCAACCTAAGAACCGATAAAACCGTCGCCGAACTACTGTCTGCGGCGCTAGATACTCTCGCCAAAACGGGCAGAGACGGTAAACGCTATGAGATCTTGGACGAGAAAGCGGCTAAATGATACTAGAAATCCTAACCTATCCGAACAAAAAACTTTTCGTCAAATCGCTTGAAGTTAAAGTTTTTGATGAAAATTTGCATAAATTTTTAGACGATATGTATGAGACCATGATCGCTAAAAACGGCATCGGACTAGCTGCTATCCAGACGGGCGAGGCTAAGCGAATTTTGATCATAAATTTAGTCGACGAAGAGAGCAAAGAGCAGCGCAAAGAGGATCTGTTAGAAATCATAAATCCCAAAATTTTACGCAAAGAGGGCGAGATAATCTATCAAGAAGGCTGTCTGAGCGTACCTGGATACTACGAGGACGTAAAAAGAGCCGAGTTTATAACGCTTGAGTATCAAGACCGCTTCGGCGAGTGTAAAGAGCTCGAGGCCGATGGGCTTTTGTCGGTTGCGATCCAGCATGAGATGGACCACCTCGACGGACACCTTTTTATCGAACGCATCGGCTACAACAAACGCAAAAAATTTGACAAAGAGTATAAAAAGCAAAAAAACGCATGAAAGCCCTAAAATGCGCCACTTATAATGACGAATTACGGCTTGTGGACGTCGAGTCCAGCTTTAATCGCGGTTTGCCCGCACTTAATATCGTGGGTCTTGCGGGCGCCTCTATAAAAGAGAGCGCCGAACGCGTAAAATCGGCGCTTTTGTCGTTAAATTTCTCCTTTCCAGCGCAAAAAATCATCATAAATTTATCCCCCTCGGATATGCCAAAATCAGGCAGTCACTTCGACCTACCCATCGCGCTTTTAATCGCCTTGCAAAAAGAGCGCGATTTTGAGCCGATTTTTGCATTCGGCGAGCTTGGGCTAGACGGCGGCGTCAAAAGTACGGCGAGCCTTTTTTCTATCCTACTTTTTTTGAGCGCGAAAGCGCCCGGCTCTCGCGTGCTGATTCCGCAAGAGATAGCGCAAAAAGCGGGCGCCATACCGAATTTAGAAATTTACGCCGTTTCAAATTTGGCCGAGGCGATCAAATTTTTCCTAGAGCCCGAATTCGCCGCCTCGCGCAGAGTCGGCGCCGTTCATCCGCTTTTTTCAAATTTGATCAAAATCGGCGAAAAAAGCTTCGTAAAAAATCAAAATTTCGAGCTAAATTTTAGCGACGTAAAAGGCCAGAGTAGGGCAAAAAGAGCCTGCTTGGTGGCTGCTTGCGGCATGCACAACGTTATCTTTGAAGGAAGCCCCGGGTGCGGCAAAAGCATGAGCGCCAAGCGACTGCGATACATTTTGCCGCCGCAAAGCTTGGATGAGATTTTGCTCAGCTGCGCTTATAGCTCGCTAAATCAGCAAGAGAGCGAATTTTCTGCACTCCGCGCCTTTCGTTCGCCCCATCATACGAGCACGCGCAGCTCGATATTTGGCGGCGGATCGAGCGCGGCTAGGATCGGCGAGGTTGGGCTGGCTAACGGCGGGATACTCTTTTTCGACGAGCTTCCGCACTTTGCGCCGCAAATTTTAGAGAGCCTACGCGAGCCGCTGGAGGACTATAAAATCAACATTTCGCGTGTAAACTCAAAAGTCACGTATGAGACCAAATTTATGTTCGTAGCCGCGATGAACCCGTGCCCATGCGGTAATCTACTCTCAAAAAATCTAGAGTGCAAATGCTCGGAGCTTGAGATCAAGCGCTATAAATCGCGCATCTCCGCGCCCGTGCTTGACCGCATCGACCTTCACGTGCAGATGGATGAGGTGGCCGCGAGCGACAAGAGCGATGTCACGAGCGAATCGATGTGGCAAACCGTGCTACGCGTCTTTGAGGCGCAAATTTCGCGCTCTCAAAGCGAGCTAAACGGCAAACTGGGCGACGAAGAGATAGCTAAATTTTGCATTTGCGACGACGAGGCGAGCGGCGTGCTAGATAATGCAACGCAGAGATTTTCGCTCAGCCGCCGCGCTATCAATAAAACCCTAAAAGTCGCTCGCACGATCGCCGACATCGAGGGCTCGCACATCATCAAAAAGCCACATATTTTAGAGGCTTTGAGCTACCGAGTGAAGCAGGAGGGCGCATGAAAAAGCTATTTTGGGATACGGCGGAGCTTGATGCTAGGGCGGTGAGCGAGTTTGGGCTTAGCACCGAAGTTTTGATGCAAAACGCCGCTAACGCGTTAGCTAACGCCGTGCGAACTAGGTTTAAAAAAACCTCAAAAAAACGACGTAAAATTTTAGGTGTCGTCGGTAGCGGAAATAACGGCGCAGACGTGCTCGCCGCGCTTAGGCTTTTGAGCGGCAAATTTGATTGTTTTACGTTGTTAGCGAGCGACAAACAAAACGAAATCTCAAAAATAGAGCTAACTAGAGCGCTAAAATGCGGCGTAAATTTGATCTCAAATTTGACGAAAAGCGGCGAATTTGACTGCATCATCGATGGGATTTTCGGAACCGGACTTAGCCGCGAGCTAGAGGCGCGGACGATAAATTTGATAAATCTACTAAACGAAAAATCCGCCTACAAGCTCGCCTGCGACATCCCAAGCGGACTTGATAAAAACGGCGTGTCGCAAGGAGCGGTTTTTAGGGCCGATACGACCGTGACTATGGGCGCGCTAAAGTTGGCGCTTTATAGCGATTTTGCAAAAGATTTCGTCGGGCGCGTGAAAGTAGCAAATTTAGGCTTCTCGCGTGAGCTTTACGAGACGGGGACGAGCTTTTATAAACTTGGGAAAAGCGATTTAAATTTGCCGTTTCGCGTAAAGCAAAACGCTAACAAGGGCGACTTTGGACACGCGTTTGTCGTTAGCGGCGAAAAGTGTGGAGCGGCGCGTATAGCGGGACTTGCTGCGCTAACTATAGGTGCGGGACTCGTTAGCGTCGTGGGCGAAAATTTAAATATTGAGCCCGTTTTAATGCAAAGCGAGCGCATAACGCCAAAAATGCGAGTCGGTGCCGTCGGTATGGGGCTTGGCGAGCTTGATGAGGCGCAAAAAGACGAGCTATTTAGCGAGCTAAAAACAAAAGACGCGCTCGTTATCGACGCCGATCTTTGCTACGAGCCGCGCACGCTTGAGCTTTTAAACAGCGAAAAGATTGTGATAACGCCGCACCCAAAAGAGTTTGCGAGCCTGCTGGAGCTTGCAAATCTGGGCAAATTTGACACTGGCGAAGTGCAGAAAAACCGCTTCAAACTCGCTCAAATTTTTAGCCGAAATTTTAAATGCGTGCTTGTTTTAAAGGGTGCAAATACGCTCATCGCGCAAGGCGGTGAGGTTTACGTCATGACGCACGGTAGCGCCGCGCTCGCAAAAGGCGGTAGCGGAGACGCGCTAAGCGGCATTGTCGTGGGACTACTCGCGCAGAGTTACGACTCGCTAAACGCCGCGATCTCGGGCACGCTAGCTCACGCTCTAGCTTCCCGCAAAATCAAAA
The DNA here is from genome assembly GCA_963525055.1 of uncultured Campylobacter sp. Lineage (GTDB taxonomy): Bacteria > Campylobacterota > Campylobacteria > Campylobacterales > Campylobacteraceae > Campylobacter_A. Next base: position 10,667 of record CAURKE010000011.1, read on the forward strand.
TCAACGACTACGCGCTCACGGCCGCGGACGTCATCAAAGGACTCAAATGCTTACGAAAAAAATAGCGGTTTTATTTAGCGGCGGCGGCTCGAATTTAGAGGCGATTTTAGAGAGGCTGCACGGCAAGATTTTTGGCGAAATAAAGATCGAAGTCGCGCTAACGCTAACAAATAAAGCGAACGCCGGCGGCATAGCAAAAGCCGCGAAATACGGCCTAAAAAGCGTCGTCATCGAGCACGTTAATTTTGCATCGCGCGAGGAATTTGACGCCGAAGTCGTAGCACAAATAAAGCGCGCAAACGTCGATTTAACGGTGCTTGCAGGCTTTATGCGTATCCTCACGCCCGTTTTTACAAGGCAGATTCGCGCGATAAATTTGCACCCGTCGCTGCTACCGCTTTTTAAGGGCGCGCACGCGATAAAAGAGAGCTTTGATAGCGACATGAAGGTGGGCGGCGTGAGCGTGCACTGGGCGAGCGAGGAGCTAGACGGTGGCAAGATCATCGCTCAGCGCGCGTTCGAAAAGAGTGCGAGGATGAGCCTTGAGGAATTTGAGGCAAAAATCCACGCGATAGAGCATGAAATTTTACCAGAAACTATCGTGCAAATTTTGACGGGCAAAGAGTAAAATTTAACGAAATTTAGAGGCGTTTTGCTTCTTGTCAAATTTGACTAGTTTTTGGTTGCAAATTTAAAATTTAAAACGTAAATTTTCGGCAATACGATTTTCTCGCCGTTTGCCAAAAGCCGCGCAGGCGAGCTAAATTTGAAGCGTCAAATTTGCAAATTTGGCAAATACAAACTCTGGAAAAAGCGATGTAAATTTGACGGCTTTGTTTATAGCTCAAATTTGAAACAAATTTACGTCTTTAAATACAAATTTATCTCTTAGTAATATCTGAAAATTTAAAGTCGAAAAGCAAAATAAGTTACGACAATAAACGGGTTAAATATCTAAATTTGCACCCAAGGCCGCGTCAAATTTAAATCCAAGAAATAAAAATATCACAGAATCAATCGAGTAAAATTTAAAAGAAAGAGGCGGAGAATCTCCGCCCAAAAGTAAAATTATTCGGCTTTAAATCCGCCGCCAAAAGCTTTATAGACATCCACGACCGAGTCGATGAGGCTTAAATTTGCCGCGATGTCTTGGAGTCTAACCGAGAGTAGGTTGCGCTGTGCGTCGAGTAGCTCCAGGTGCCCGGTGTAGCCCTCTTCGAACTGATCCTTGGCTAGCTTATAAATTTTTTCTTGCGAGTGCAGGAGTTCTTTGACTTGATTTAGCGTTAGTTTGGCGTTTTTGCGATTATTTAGCGCGTCTCTAACCTCGCCCAGAGCCTTTTTGATCGCAGCTTCATAGGCTA
>CAURKE010000012.1:0-10720 GCA_963525055.1 uncultured Campylobacter sp.
CCACAACGAGCTAAGCTTTGAAGATAGCTCAAAAGGTGCGGTGGTAAACGGAAACATAAGCGCAGGCTACTCCCTAAGCGGAAACGTTCATGATAATACCGTAACTACAAACGATACCACCATTAACGGAAACGCTTACGGTGGTGAAGCGGCAAATGGTAATGCAGATACCAACGCCATAACTCTAAATGACGGTAAGGTTACCGGCGACGTAAAAGGAGCAAAAGCTAGCGGCTCTGCAACCAATAACAGCGTAAATTTAAAAGGTACCGCTAGAGTCGATGGTAACGTCTATGCTGCAGATGCAAGCAGCGGTAGTGGTAACAGCGTAAATTTCCATAGCGGAAGCGTAGGAGGAACGATCTATGGTCTATCTAATACAAGCGGAGCTAACAATAGCCTAAACGTATATAACGCCTCTACTCAAAAAACTGCAGGCGATATAGCAAATCTAAACGTATTAAACTTCGATGGAATTTCAAACGCTAACGGTAGCGCAGATGCCGCAGCTTTAAATTTAACTACTGCCGGCAACACCGATATCAATAATGCTAAATTCCAACTAAACGGAATAGATTACGATCCAAGTAACGATAGCTACGGCTCTTTAAATATAGAGGATGGTAAGGAGTATCACCTTATCCGTAATACCGGTAATACCTTTACGAATTTTACAGAGAAGGCTAAGCAAACAACTAGTGAGTTTACTCTTAAAAACTCTACCACCTACGATATAATGCTAAAAGGTTTGATTAAGAGCAGCGACGATCAATCTATCTTGATTCAAGGAAGCAAGCTTACCTCTAGAAATATCACAGGCGGCGAGTTCGGAAACGATGAGATCAATAGATACAATCCTATCCCTAATCCTGTAATAAACGTAGTTAATGAAGATCCAAACAATCCTACGAATTTCAACGGATTAAATATCAACGGAGGCAATGGCTCTACCGTAAATTTAACCGGCGGCAATAATATCGGAGATATCACCGGCGGAGCGGGAAGCACTCTAAACGTAGGTAAAGATACTTCTAATCCAGCAGCTCCTAATTCGATCACCGCTAAGAATATCGGAGGATTTGACGATATCAATATCTTTATGCCTCCTACCATTAAAGATGGCGATTCTATGATTACGCTAACAGATCCTACGGCTAATACCGATCTAAGCAATATGAGAGGTAAGATCACCGCTTACATTAGCGGCAATACAGATGTAGGAGATACCAGCACGATCCATCTAATCGATAAGCAAGGAAGCGGACGATTACTACTTCCTGATCCTTCGCATCTACAAACAAGAGTCCAACAAGGAGCTACCATAGAGTATGAGACCTACGGTATGGTAGATGCAAACGGAAGAGCTTTAGATCTTAGATTTAGCGGTAAAAGAAGGGTAAAAGAGGATACCAAATCCTTCGCCGAAACCAGAGCCGCAAGCTTAGCTAGTTTAAAGAGCGGAAGCGAGTTAATTACCAACTATCTAGATAAGCTAATACCTGACGGACACCTAGAGCTATTTCCTTTTGCTATAAGCAAAGCTTACTCTCTAAGACATGAAACGGGCTCACACGTAAATTCCAAAGGCTATGGAGTAGCAGCCGGTCTTGCTAGCTTAACTCCGAATTCCGCAGGAGAGATACTAAGCGGAGTATTCGTAGAATATGGAAGAGCAAACTACGATAGCTACTTAGATAGCGGTCTACATGCAGACGGTATAAGCGAATATATAGGCGGAGGCTTGATGCTAAAGCAGGTATTTAGTAGCGATGCCTATATAGATGCAAGCTTTCGCGCAGGTAAAATAAGTAGCGACTACAATAGTAACGACTGGACCTATGCTATAGCTCCTGGGGTCTTAGGGCATGAAGAGAAATTTGACATCAGCTCAACCTATATGGCTACTCATATAGGAGTAGGTCAAATTTTTGATCTAAACCAAAACAATAAGCTAGATATCTACGCTAAATGGCTATATGCCCATACAGCCAGCGCTGATGCTACTATCAGCTCAGGCGAGAGATATCGTTTTGATAATGTTACTTCTAGTAGAGTAAGAGCAGGCCTAAGGGATACTATAAATCTAAAAGATGAACACAATCTATACATAGGTGGCGCATACGAGTATGAGTTTAAAGGAGATGCTAAAGCATCTACTATGGGGCTTGACGCTCCTAAGCCTAGCTTAAAAGGCTCGACCGGGATATTTGAAACAGGCTATAAGTATGAGAGTAAAAATCTTATCTTTAGCCTAGGAGGCAAAGGCCATGTCGGCAAAAGCAGAGGTGGATCTATCAATGCAGGGTTTGAACTGATGTTCTAACGAGCTAAAGCTACCATATAAAGCAAAGCACTCAAAGAATAATTTGCCGATGGCAAAAATCACAATTTTTTTAGCTACGACTTAGTCTTGCTACTCTCTGAAAAGCAAGATAAAAAAGCTTTGTCTATTCTACTAGCAAGACAAGGTCGTAGCTAAAAATGCACGCAAATTTAACGATCTCGCGTCAAATTTGCGTTTTTCATAGACGAGATTAAGCCTTCTTTAAAAACTCCGTCTTTAGTACGATGACGCCCATTTTATCGATCTTGCCCTCGATTTCTTTGTCGTTATCCGTGATTTTTATATTTTTCACCATAGTTCCGCGCTTTAGCGTAGCGCCCGCGCCTTTTACTTTTAGATCTTTGATCAAAGTTACGTTATCTCCCGCGTTTAGTTCGGTTCCGTTTGCGTCTTTTGGCATATTTTCTCCTTTAAATTTAGCGCCCATTTTACTAAAAAATGAACAAAAAATAAAGTGCAAGCCGCCAAATTTACTTCGTATCGTTAAATAAAGTTGATAATTTGATTATATTTAGACAATATTGTGATAAGTCTGCGTAGAAAAATCGCCTCTAAAATTTAAACAAAGTTTCAAGGCTTCCAAATTTTAAAATTTAGGGCAAAAGAGCCAAATTTGACCCTTTTGCCATTAAATTTAAACAAGCTTTTTGATGACGTCTAACACGAGATTGCACTTCGGTACGACGGAGTCAACTTCCATGTATTCGTTTTTAGTGTGCATATTTCCGCCGGTTGGCCCCAGTCCGTCGATCGTCGGGCAGCCAGCCGAGGCCGTGATGTTGCCGTCGCTTAGACCGCCAGCGTCCACCCAGCTCACCTTCGCGCCCGTTTCTTTGGCGACCTCGTCAAATATCGCTTTGATCCTCGGCAAATTTTGCTCGTCTATCATCGGCGCCTCTTCGTTGATTAGTGTCTTTTTGTGCGTTACGCCGTTTATGAAAGGTTTGCTTAGGATTTCGTCCAGCTTTTTGTTAAAAAACTCGACCGAAGAGGCAAATTTATACCGCATCTCGCAAGTCACGCTGGCAAACTCGGGCACGACGTTTTGCGCGGTGCCGCCGTTTGTGATGATGGAGTTAAAGGTATGCCCAGCCGTAAAATCGGTCAGCTTTGATAGCTCGACTACGAAATTTGCCGCCTCGACGAGCGCCGAGCGACCGAGCTCCGGGTGGTTGCCCGCATGCGCGCCCACGCCGTAAAACTCGATCACGTAAGACATCACGCCCTTTCTAGTAGCCACCATCGAGCCGTCCTCGCGAGCAGGCTCCATCACGAGGCAAAATTTAGACTTTCTAGCGTATTCGAGAATCTTTTCTTTAGCAAAATTTGACCCCGTCTCTTCGTGCGAGTTTAGAAACAAGGCGACGTTGATTTTGCTAAGATCAAGCTCCTTGATGACGTAGAGCGACAGCAGCGCGCCGCCCTTGTCGTCGATGACGCCTAGCGCGTTTACCCTGCCCTCATTTTGGGTAAAAGGGGTATTTTGCACCGAACCCACTGGGAAAACCGTATCCATGTGCGCGACGAAAAGTACGTCAAATTTCGCCGCGTTGGGATTGTTTGAGATGAGTAGGCAGTCGGCGACCTTGTCGGTGCCCAGCGCGATTACTTCGTGCTTTAGGCCGAGCGTCTCAGCTTTATTTTTAAACCACTTTGCGACGCTGTTTACTCCCTCTACGCTAGACGTCGGACTCTCGATATCGGTTAGCTCCTTTAGCTCGGCTAGGTATTGCTTTAGCTCCTCTTGCTTCATAGACCCTCCTTTATACGATGAGGCTCATGACAAACATCGCTAGATAGGCATTTAGGATACAGATACCAAATAACACCAAGTAGTGCTTGCCAGGAATTCCCAGCACGCCCAGTACGCGACCCATATACTGCACCGTAGAACCTACTAGCGCCATGCCGGGGATCAGTACGGCGATATCCGGAGCCGTTAGAGTACCGCCCTGAACTAGCGCCACTAGCACGCCCGCAGATCCGCCCCAGCTAAGAAACGCCGCCATGATCACCGCTATCGACTCGCCCGGAAGTCCAAGCGGCAGCATAACGAAGCCAAGATACTTGCCTATGATATCAAGCGCGCCAGAGACTTTTAAGATGTGGATGATAACAAAAGCCATAAGGACGTTTGGGATAGTGTTGTGAACGGCGATATCCCAGCCCTTCCTAGCGCCTTCTACGAAAACGTCGGTTAATAATTTATTATTAGCTTGCTCGCTCATACTTCAGTCTCCCCGTCTTTTACGAATTTTTTGACGTAAAGTCTCATCAAATTTGCGCCAAATACCTTAAACACCAAAATAATTCCTAGGCCCGCCGCGATAGATATAGGCGCTAGGGCTCCGTTTTTGTCCGCAACCAAAAGTAGCGGCGCAAAAGATGCTAGGAAATTCGTGATCATCGCGCCTGCGCTAAACTGAAATGCGGCAAATATCAAAAGCTCTTTGTGCGTGATCTTGCCGTCTTGACGTAAAAACCTCGCCGTGGAGCTACCCGCGTCGGTGCTTTGCGTGCTAGCTATGAGCGAGATCGAGCAGCAGCCGGGGATACCGATGAGAGGCTTTAGCACGGGAGTTAGCCAGCGTGAAGCCGCATAAAGCGCGTAATATCTCTCAAATATCGCGACAAACCCAAGTGCGAGCATGATCGCGGGAACCAGACTGAGCGCAAATATAAAACCGCCCTTTGCGCTAGTGCCGCCTGCGGTCTTAAACCACTCCGGAAACTGTCCGGTTAGCTTACCGAAATCAAAAATTCCGCCCGCGACATCCTTTAAGAAACCGCCGAAAAAGACGATAGCTAGGATCAAGGCAACGGTGCCGATCGCTAGCTTTTTGCCGTCGTTTGCCTCTTGCATAAAGCCTCCTTAAAAATAAAGTAAATACATAGGTAATATACAGTCGCGAAGCTTAGGAATGAGTAAAAAGCAGATTAAGATAATGAATAATATTTAGTTCTTTTAGTTAATGTTACTTTTAGATACTTTGATTTTAAAACAATCAAATTTAATAAAAATAACCATAAATTTGTAGCTTTAATAATACGAGCGCGAGGTATGAGGCAAGCTGGCGATAGAGTTTAAATTTGACAAAAACAAGGCAAGCGGCTCATCTAGTCAAATTTAATGCTCTACTGTAGTCGCCAAAATTTAAAGTAGAAATTTATAAAATTTGACTTCAAATTTGAACTAAAAAATCAAGGCGAAGTGAAGTAAATTTCGTCCCAAAACTAGACATATAGTCTGTCATATGGCGAAATTTACGCTCTGCTTGCAGTTGCGAGCAAAGCGGAGCAAAAAGCATTTAAAAGCGCTCGCAAGACAAGCCGCCGCCCTACTCAAAAATATTTTTGTGTAAAATTTCCTCCAGCACCACCGTCGCATAGCTGCCTTTTTGCAGCGTGAAATTTATCGTAAAATGCGCCTTTTCCTCGTTGTATTTGTAACCGGCATCCTCCAGATAACACCACGCAAAGCGTCTCGAGCCCGTCATCTTAGCTTTATATTCATTTACCTGCGCGAAAATTTGATCCTCTACTGCCTTCGCCGCGCCCTGCGCCTCGTACGCCTTTGCGCCTGCTATCAGCCCGCAGCTAGTGATATCTCTCGCGTCAAAGCGCGCGCCCTCCGCGTCTAAATCCTCGCACAAAAAGCACTTGCCGTGCGGATAATGCCCCAAAACTTCGCCCTCAATAAGCTTAAAAAATCTCTTTTGCGATTTTAAATTTTTCAAAATCGCGCCGTCAAGATAAGGGTAAATTTGAGCTAGCTCGCCTAGGCTAAAATCCTGCGCAAATCTCGAGATTTCAACGCGTTTGCTAAGCCAGCGGTTAAAAAGATCGCTTTGAAAAGCCGAGATCAAAAAGTCGTTTAGCTTTGGATTTTTGCTCTTTTTGCCGTTTACAGTGCCCGATTTTAGCAGCTCCAACCCGCTTTGCGCATTGTCGCCGTATTTGCCGAAGCGCTGATAGCCAAAGTAGTTTGGATATCCAGCCTCATCGATGTTTCGCACGGCTTGCTCGAGTTTAGCAGCCTCGCTAGGCATCACTTTTTTTAGGCGGATGAAAAAGCTGTTGCCTTTTAAGTGCCCGATGCGAAGCTTATTGTCGTGCGCGCTAAGGCTTAAAATTTTCATCTTTTCGTGGCTAAAATTTGCAAGCGAAGCCTCAAATTTACGCGGCATCGAGATAAACTGCGTCGTCATGCCCTGCTTGTCTTTTAGCCCCGCGTAGCCGAAATCCCGCATCTTTACGCCGCTTATTTCGCTTAGCGCATGCAATGCCTCCTGCGTCGTCATATCTTTTTTGCAGATTTCAACGATGAGGTGCTCGCCCTGCCCGCTAAATGCGTAAAGCGGGATCTCGCGCACCACGAAATCGTCCGAGTTTTTACTAAAATACGCATTAATGGGCGCGTGAGTGAGCGCGTAGAGAGGCTTAAAAATGGTGGTTTCTTGCATTGCTTTTAAATTTTCCTTTCGTGATTTTGGCAAAGATCGTGATTTTCGTGCGGGTTTTGCGAGCTAGGCTTAAAATTTTGGCGCGGTTTTTCGGACTAAACGTAAATAAAATCTCGTATTCCTCGCCGCTATTTAGCTCGCGTTTGCTTAGCCGTTTGCTAAATTTCGCCCCGCACCGACTCTGCGCGCAAAGCTTGGCTAGATCTGCGCCAAGCCCGTCTGAAACGTCCATGGCGGCGTTTATCTTGCTTGCTGCGGCGTAGAAAAATTTATCTTTTAAAACAGGCTTTTTAAAGCGCGAATTTGACGCGACCCGTCCGCCGTTTAAAAGCGTCCTAAGCCCTTTTAAACTACCTCCAAGCTCGCCCGTAAAAGCAACCAGATCGCCCTTTTTCGCTCCGCTTCGTAAGACCGCCTTGCCTCGAAGCCGCGAGATAACGGTAACGCTAAGCAAAATTTTATCGCTGCCGATCGTGTCGCCGCCGATGATAGTCACGCCGTATTTGTCGCAAACGCCCGCAAATCCCTTGCGTAGCGCCGAGATCTGCGCCGCGCTCGTGTTTTTAGGTAGCCCAAGCCCTAAAAGCGCAAATTTAGGCTCGGCGTTCATCGCGACGGCGTCGGAGAGGTTTACTAGCATCGCCTTGCGCGCGATCTCCTCCATACTAAGCCAGCCTGCTAGGAAGTGCGTCCCCTCGCAAAAAAGATCCTTGCTATACACCCATTTGCCGCGCTCATGCGTCACGACGGCGCCATCGTCGCCGATGAAGGAGTTGCTAAATTTATCGATTATTAGGCGTTCTTTATCCATTTTGCGATTTTATAAAATTCGGGCTAAAAAGGCGCTTGAAAAACGAATTTATTTGGGCGGCTCGGCAATTTTAACCCCTCAAATTTGCCGAATTTAAATCTATCCGAAAATCTCAAATTTGCTAAACAGCTCGGGTTCGTCTTTTACTATGCCGCGCTTAACCAGATCCGCCACCACGTCGCGGTCGCAGTCTGTTTGCAGCGGCCAGCCGCGCGTATAGCCCTCGGCCTCGCCTTTTGCCGTAGCGTCGATACAGACCGCACCCTCACGCACGTAGATATCGCGCAGAGCGTCGATGTTATTTGTCACGCGCCAAAGCAGCATATATGGGTTTTCCAGGCGGTTTTCAGAGCCAACGAAAACGAGTAGTTTAAAGTGCTCTTTAAATTTCAAAAGCCCATCAAAAACCTCTTTTACGAGGCGGTTTTTGTCAAATTTGACGACGCAAATCGGCGTTTTTGTATTTGTTTTAAACTGCACGAGCTGCGTTAAATTCGGCTCTACTTCTTTAAATTTAGCCAGCAGCGCGGCGTCATCCAAAAGTGCCGGCGCAGGCACCGAAAAGTCCTGCGTCGCGTCGATCCCCAGCTTACCGCCAAAACACGAATTTGGGCTCGCGTGATCGAGCTGATCGCACACGCCCTCGCTGATTAGCAGGCTTTTGTCGTCAAAGCGGTTTAAAATATGCTCCGCAAGCGCGTCATAATCGCTTAAATTTGGCGCATCCTCGCCGACGAAAACCGCGTGTTTGACGAAGCTCATCTGCCCTACGCCCCAAAATGCGTGCATAGCCTGTTTTGCGTGCGCGGGATAGAGGGCATTTATCTTAGCTAAAATCAGGTTGTGAAAGACGCCGTTTTCAGGCATGTTGTAGTCTAGAAGCTCAGGCACCGTCGTGCGCAAAAGCGGCAAAAAAATGCGCTCGGTCGCCCAACCCATGTACTTATCCTCAAGCGGCGGCTTGCCGACTACGGTCGCGTGAAACAAGGGCTCACGCTTGCTAGTGATCGCCGTGACCTCCATAACGGGAAACGGCTCGATCGGCGTATAAAAGCCCGTGTGATCGCCAAACGGCCCCTCGAGCTCAAATTTATCCGTATCCACGAAACCCTCGATCACGTAGTCCGCGTCGTGCGGGACATAAATTTCATTCGTTAGCGACTTTACGAGTTTAGCCGGCTCTTTACGGATGAAGCCGTAAAGAAGCAACTCAAACACGCCTTTTGGCAGCGGTGCCTGACCGCACCAGATATAGAGCGGATCGCCCCCTATTGCCACGGATACGGGCATCTTGCGGCCTGCGCGCTTGTATTCGTTAAAGAAATTCGCGCCGTCTTTGTGTATCTGCCAGTGCATGCCGAGGCGATTTTTATCGTAAATTTGCAGTCGGTACATGCCGACGTTTTGCAGTTCGCCGTCAAGGCTTTGCGTATAGACCTGCCCCATCGTAATAAAGGCGCTGCCGTCAAGCGGCCACGTCTTTAGCGCGGGAAGCGAGAACAGATCGACCTCCTCGCCCGTAAATTTGACCTGCTGACACTCGCCCTCGGCTTTTAATCTTTTCGTGAAAATTTTTCTCATCTCAAACAAATACGCGGCAAAATTTAGCTTTTCGCCAAAGCTCTTAGGCTTTTTAGGTTTTAAAAGCTTTTCTATCTCGCTTGCGATCTCGTCTGGTTGCACGCCAAAAATAAGCTCTAAAGCGCGCTTTGAGCCGTAGATATTTGTAAGCACTGGGGCAAATTTGCGCCCCGTTTTTTTGCAGATGGGATTTGTAAAAAGCAGTGCCTGCGAGTTTTCGCGCTTGACCTCGATGTAGCTCGCGTGCGCGATCTCTAGATCGATATCCGCGGGCTCGTCAATGACGCGCAGCAGGCCGTTATCTTTTAGAAGCTTGATGTAGTCCATATTTCGCCTTTTTGATTTTTGGGCGATTTTAGCCAAAAATAGCTGAAAAAGGCGAAGCGGGGCCCTGAATAATTATTTATCGCACGCGCCGATAGCTCGCAAGATGGCGATCATCCTCTCGGCTGCCACGTCGTTCGTGATCTTGCCGGCGTCGTTAAAATAGTAAAAATTCATCACCCTAGCGCTAAATTTACGCCCAGTAGCCGCAACGCCTGCAAAGTCATGCTCATGCGTACCCGTGCAGAGTCAATACACCGCCACGCAGCGCTCGTCCGCCACCATGTCTTGCATCGCCCACTGCACGTCGGGGAAGCTATCTCGCATCATCTTTACCACCGCAAAGTACCCCTCTCCGCCGCAAAGCGGCTCCGGCGAAGCAGGCGTGAGAAATGGCGCTTTTGGATCCACCAGCTCTTTTAGAGCCGCCGCGTCTGCGCTATTTATAGCCTTTTCAAAGCGTTTCATAGCAGCTTTATTTTGCGATATTTTATCTGCGTTTTGGCTTGTGGCATTTAGCGCGCTAGGTAGCGCCGCAGCTCCCTAAACGGCGGCAAATTTTAGAATTTTTCGTCTTTTTATCTCTAAATTTAAACAAATTATTTTGATACGCTAAGCTTTAACAGCTCGCCAAATATCTCTTTGCAGTATTTCATAAAGCGTTCACTTAGCCTCACGCCTTCTATATTGGCGCTGATGACGCTATCCTTCACTTCAAAAACTATGGTTTTATCGGTGATGGTTACGCATTTGCAAGCATTATAGCAAACGTCGCCGTTACACTCCGCGTATAGGCCGTTTATATCGGCGTTTTCGTCGTCATCTTTTTTGAGTTTGATCGGTCTTTGAAAGATTATGTAGTTTTTGTAATCGTATTTATCGTCTGCAAGACCGATCATATAGTAGTTATCTTTGCTATTTTTAGTAGCGGTTACTGCTTTTGCTTTAAAATTTAGCTCAAACACGCCTCTACGCCATCTCCTCGGCGCGTTTTAGCAGCTCTTTTGCGCCCTTGCCGATAAATACCCGTCCAAGCTCGGCACCCACGCTCTTCCACTCACTTTTTTGCGCGACGATGTTTTCGCGTATGCTCTCGCTACCGTCTGGTAGTCCGACGACCGCGCGTATCTCGATCTTGTCGCCGTTTAAATTTGCATTTACGCCGATAGGCACCTGGCAGCCGCCCTCTAGCATCGC
>CAURKE010000013.1:0-10275 GCA_963525055.1 uncultured Campylobacter sp.
CAAATACGTTTACGCCAAGTCCCGGCAAGATAACCAAATACGTCTGCCCGGGCGGAAGAAACGTGCGCATGGACAGCCACATCTATCAGGACTACTCGATCCCGCCGTACTACGACAGTATGATCGGCAAGCTCATCGTCTGGGATACCGACCGCAACCGCGCGATACGCAAGATGAAGGTCGCGCTAGAACAGCTCGTCATAAGCGGTATCAAAACCACGCGAGACTTTCATATAGCGATGATGGAAAATCGCGATTTCATCGAAAACAACTACGATACCAACTACCTCTCTCGCCGCTAAATTTGCGGCCAGAGCAAGGCGATTTGCGCACCGAAGCGAGTTTAATAAATTTGCTTCGGTGCGACTACTTTGCATTTAAATTTATCGGCAAAACCCGTGCCACTTTACTCTTACTTAAAATATCAAAATTTATAAAACTCTTATCCGTGCAGCGTTAATATCACAAACTAGATCAAATTTGACGCCGCGAAGGTGCGGGTTTGGGCGAACAAGCAAATAAAATATGGGCGTCAAATTTAAAAATCCGCCGCGCAAATTTTAGTATAATACCCCAAATTTAATGAGGCGAAAACGATGATAAACGACGAATTTTACATATCTTTGGCGGTCAAAAAAGCTTGGGAGTTTCAAATTTTAACCTACCCAAATCCAGCCGTCGGTTGCGCGGTTTTAGACGCCGGCGGCAGGCTTCTCTCGGTCGCCGCGCATAAAAAGGCGGGCTTTCTACACGCCGAGCCAAGCGCGATTTTATTGGCGCTCTGTCAAAAGTGTGAGGCATTTTTGAGCGATTTTTTACGCGAGTATAATGCGGCTTTGGGCGTCAAATTTGAAAACGCCGCAGAGCTTGAAAACGCGGACTTGGAGCCAAATTTCACCTACGAATACATCCTGCAAAATCACGGCGATCTGCTAAAAGGCGCCAAGGCCTACGTGACACTCGAGCCCTGCGCTCACCGCGGCAAAACTCCGCCTTGCGCCGAGCTTTTGAGTCGGCTAAAATTTGCCGAAGTCGTTATCGCTAGAGGCGACGAAAACGCCGTAGCAAGCGGCGGCGCACATGTCTTGCAAAGCGGCGGCGTAGCGGTCAAATTTGACGTGCTAAGGCAGGGAGCGGACGATCTGGTTGAGCCGTTTCTAGCGTGGCAGAAGGGGAATTTTAGCTTTTTTAAGCTCGCCCTTAGCGCAAACGGCGTCGCAGTCGGCACCGCGCAGAGCAAAATCATCTCAAACCTAGCCAGCCGCACCCACTCTCACCGCCTGCGTAGCGCGGCCGAGCTGCTAGTTATCGGCGGCGCCACCGTCCGAGCCGACCGCCCGAGGCTAGACACCAGGCTGATAGAGCGCGGCAAAAATCCAAACATCATGATCTACTCGCGCGAGCGGGAGTTTGACGCGTCTATACCGCTTTTTGGCGTGGAGGGCAGGAGCGTGCGCGTAACGAGCGATGTAGACGAAGCCTTTGTGCCGCGTTTAACGATGTTTGAGGGCGGCGAAAACGCGCTAAAAGCCCTAGACGAGCGCGTAAAATGGCTACTGCTCTACCGCTCGAGCGAGTTTTTAGACGCTCCCGCAGTGAGGTTAAATTTAAAGCTAAAGCCGCTATTTCACGGCGAGCTTGGCGGCGACGTTTACGGGTGGTATAAATTTGAGCGGGATTTGGGGTAGAGCGCGTCAAATTTAGCCAAATGATTTTGTAAATTTAAAGGAGAAAAATGAAAGATATAACGCTAAACGGAGCGAAATTTAAGGTCGCGGTAAACACGATGGATGAGCTAAAAAACGAGGCTCTGGGCGATAAAAACGGTGATATGTATAAATTTCTAGCCGAATTTAACGCGAGCGAGCCAGATATCTTTATCCTAGACGGCTTTGCGACGAAGGAAAATTTGGAGCTAAAAGACGGCTCAAACGTCGTATTTATAAGGCGCGGCGCGATGCCCGGGCGCGAAGTGTTAAAAGCTATGATCGCCTCCAGAAACAGCCCCGAGCTAAACGCGGCGCTGGCAAACGGCTGCGTGGGCGTGGCGGGGCTGGGCGGCCTTGGCTCAAATATCGCGCTAAGCCTAGCTCGCACGGGAGTCGCCAAGCTCGTGCTAGCCGACTTTGACGTCGTGGAGCCTAGCAACCTAAACCGCCAGCAGTACTTCGTCCGCCACATCGGCATGAAAAAGACGGACGCGCTAAAAGAGCTCATCGCCGAGGTAAATCCATTCGTCGAGGTCGTGACGCACGACGTGACGCTAACTGCCGCCAACGTCGCCGAGATTTTCGCGCCGTGCAGCGTCATCTGCGAGGCGTTTGACAACGTCGCGGGCAAGGCGATGATGGTAAACGAAGCCGGAGCGAGCCTGCGGGACAAAAAGATCGTCGGCGCGTCTGGCATGGCGGGGCACTTTAGCTCAAATCTCATAAAAACGATCAAATTTGCGCGAAACGTCTATCTGTGCGGCGATCTGCAAAATGCTGCTGGCGTAGGGCAGGGGCTCATGGCCGCGCGCGTGGCGATCTGCGCAAATCACCAGGCAAATCTTGCTATCAGGCTTTTGATGGGGCTTGAGGAGGTTTAAATTTGACTGCGGCGACGTTTTAGCTTGCACTGGTTGCGGCTAGGATTTTTGCTTATTTTTTATAAATTTGCTTGAGAATCGCTTGAAGTTGATTTTGTCGTCACGCTTATTTTTGGTTTTGACGAGTTTTTGTAATTGCTCTAAATTTGAACAAATTTGTAGCGACAAAATCAGTACATTAGCGAATCTTTTGTCGCTACAAATTTAGTATCAAAATTTCGCGTAAAACTCGCCTTGCGAGAAAAATAAGGACTAAATTTCCGAATTGACGTTCGTTTTAAAAACTTTTTTATCCGTGCCGACGAGAGCCGGGTTTTGCGGTCGTGAAAGGCTAGATTTTAAGACGATAAAATCTAGCCGTTTTTAAATTTACCTCGCCTTGGCCTCAAAAAACGCCGAGATTAGCGAGTTTGCACCTTGATTTATAAATTTTTGCATCGCTTTTTCGTAGACGGACGGCTTTGCCCAGACGGGTTCGGCCACGCCGCTTAGCTTTTCTAGTTCGGCGCGCGCGGAATAATAATCGCTCACCTCGTCGATGAGCCCGAGTTTTGCGGCATCGCGAGCGAGAAATACCCGTGCGTTCGCCCACTCTTTGCTTTTGTTCGCGTCTAGATTTCTATCCGCCGCCACGTCGCTTACGAACATCTCGTAGCTGGCGTTTACGAGCTCTTGTAGCTGCTCGCGCTCGATTTTGCTCCACGGGCGCAGAAACGTCCCCGCCTCTTTATACTCACCAGCTTTTACGACTTGCTGCGAGACGCCGATTTTAGCCGCTAGCTCGCTGGCGTCGGCGCCTTGCATTATCACGCCGATCGATCCGATAAATGCGCCCGGATTTGCCAAAATCCTGTCCGCGCCCGCGCCCGCGTAGTAGCTGCCGCTAGTCATCGACCCGCCCGCATATGCGACTACGGGCTTTTTGGCGCGTAGATTTTTGACAGCGAGGTGCAGCTCGACGCTAGGCGCCAGCGCGCCGCCCGGGCTATCGATGTAGAGCAGCACGCCTTTGATGTTGGCGTCCTTGCGCGCTGCCTCGATCTTTTCTAGCGCCTCGCCGGCGTCCATGATCGCGCCTGAGAGGTTGATCTGGGTTAGGTTGGGCGGATTTATGCTCTCACGCTCGCCGCTAAAAAATATCAAAAATACGATGAGTAAAAAGAGCATCGCCTTAAAATAGGTGTTTATGAACCTAAAAATCGCCGCGATCGGCGAGAAAATAAACTTAAAAAATCCCATTTTTTTCCTTTAAATTTGTCGTTTTCGTGAAATTCGGGCGCATTTTACCATTTAAATTTATAAATTTAGCTAGCGGGTCGGATTTGGGGCGGGCTTCAAATTTGAGCTTAAGTTTAGCATTTTTGTTTTTGCCGCGCCAGAGTATAAACCGTAAAATTCGGCTTCAAATTTTACTCTAAATTTATCTCCGCACCGCCTATAAATAGCCGCTCGCAGCCTTTGGCATGCAATATGAGCATGAGCGGTAGCTGCGCCGCGTCGGCGTCTGCAAAACCGCCGTAGAGAGCTAGGTCGGCTAGCTTACCCGTTTTTATCTCGCCAGAGTCTAAACTTAGCGCGTTTGCCGCGTTTTTTGTCGAGGCTAGAAGTAAAATTTTAGCAAGCTCTAGCGGATCAAAATCGGCGTGAATGAGCAAATTTGCCCGCAGTTCGTCAAGGAAATTTAGGCTTATATTTGAGCTAAGCCCGTCCGTGCCGATATTTATGCTCACTCCGGCATCCAGCGTGGCGCGTAAATTTAGCGTGCGTTTGCTAAGCAGCCTGTTTGAAACCGCGCAGTGCGTGAGACTGTGAAACTCGCGGTCAAAGCCCGAAAAATCATCCGTCCAAGCGCAGTGCGTAAAAAGAGTCCGAACACCCGCAAACATCGCTATAAAGGAGCTTGGCGTATAAAGCGGACGCGCGGCGGGGTTAAATTTGCCCAGCCATTCTTTAAAACCGCCCGAGCCGCCTTCTAGCCAGCTTTTTTCGTGACGGCTCTCCATAAAATGCGTCGAGACGACCAAATCTCGCTCGCGGGCTAAATTTAGCGCCGCAGCGGCCAAATCAGGATGCGTGGAGTAGGGCGAATGCACCGAAACCGCGGGCGTAAAAAGCGGACTTTTGCGCTTTTGCGACGCTTCAAAGCGGGCGGTAAAATTTGCCAAATTTTGCTCCAGCGCGGCTTCGTTCGTGCCTAAAATTTCGTTAAAAAACACGACCCTGCCGCCGCAGTTCGCGCACGCGTCTAAATCTCCGCTAAAGCTAGAAACCGCTCCGAAGCTTGCCACGCCGCTACGCTGCATAGTTTTTATCGCAGATGCGATGACGGCCTCGTTTGCCGCCTGCGAGAGCGCGCCGCGAGAAGCGATAACGGAGCTAAGCCACTCTAAAAAATCGCCGTAAACGAGGCTGGTTTTGTTTGCGCTAAACTCTAGATGTACGTGCGGGTTGATGAAAGCAGGCGCCAAAACGGCGTCCGGATACTCGAAAAACCGCGCGTCAAGGTATTTTTTTCGCAGCTGCTCGGCCTCGCCAACGGCCTTAATGCGTTCATCAAAAGCGACCGCCGCATCCTCTAAAACGGTAAAATTTTCGTCGCACAGCATTGTAAATTTTGGTTTAACGATGATCATTTTTAAGCTCCTATTTTTCGTGATTGTAGCGAAAATTTAGCTTAAAAAATGTATAATCAAGGCTAAATTTAAATCTTTTAAAAGGCTAAAAATGGAAACAAAATCTAAACTAATGGTCATCCAAGGCCCGAATATCAACATGCTGGGCACGCGCGAGACCGATATCTACGGCTCGATGAAGATGGAGGATATCCACGGACAGATGAAGCTTTTTGCCGAGCAAAACGGCATCGAGATCGAGTTTTTTCAGAGCAATTTCGAGGGCGAACTCGTCGATAAAATCCAAGAGTGCTTCGGCGAATTTGACGGCATCATCATAAACCCCGCCGCCTACACGCACACATCTATCGCGATCCGCGACGCTATCTCAGCCGTCGGGCTTCCGGTCATCGAGGTGCATATCAGTAACATCCATCGCCGCGAAGAATTCCGCCAAAAAAGCTTCATAGCGCCGGTAACCGCGGGACAGATCGTGGGCTTTGGGCCTGTGGGCTACCACCTAGCCATGATCGCGATGCTGCAAATTTTCGAGCAGATAAAAGCGCTAAAAGCCGCTAGAGAAAAAGCGGAGTAAGATAGGGCGAAGTTGAAAAATTTTATCCTAAAGGACGAAAACGCCGTTTACCACGAGTGCGGATACAGCTGCGACAACGCGATATTTTTGAGCCTCGCGGGGCGCAAATTTTTCCTCACCGATGCGCGTTATAGCATCGAGGCACGCGAGCTTTGCCGTGATACCGAAGTGATCGAGGTTGAGCGAAATTTGATAAAAGACGCACGGCTGTTTTTGCGAAAAATGGGCGTAAAGGAGCTTGCGTATAACCCGTACGATTTTAGCGCGGGCGAGTGGGAAGCGCTTAGCAAGGGGCTTGGGATAAGATTTAAGGCGCGGGCGAATTTTTCGCAAATTTTACGCATAATAAAATCAGAGGATGAGATAAAAATTTTAAAACGCGCGGCGCAACTTGGCGCGGAGAGATTTGACGAATTTGCCGCGTTCGTGCGCTCTAGCGGCGAAGGGATGAGCGAAGAGGAGCTGTTTTTTAACGCCGAGCTCATCTTTAAGAAAAAGGGCGAGCTCGCGCTTAGCTTTTCGCCTATCGTCGCGATCAACGAAAACGCCGCAAAGGCGCACGCTCTGCCCGGTAAAAAGCGGCTGAGAGAGGGCGATTTACTCCTGCTTGACGCGGGGGTTAAATTTAACCGCTACTGCTCCGATAGGACGCGTACGGCGTGCTTTGACGAAAATTTTAACTTCGGCAAAGAGCAAAATTTTAAAAACGCCAAACGACAAGAAATTTATGAAATCGTAAAAGAGGCTCAGGCTCTGGCGATCGCGGCGGTTATGCCCGGCAAAAAGGCGCGCGAGATAGATGCGGTGGCTAGGGATTTTATCGCCGCTCAGGGTTACGGCGAGGCGTTTTTTCACAGCACCGGACACGGCGTCGGAGTCGATATCCACGAGCTTCCATTCATCTCAAAGCGCGGAGATACCGTGCTAAAAGAGGGTATGGTCTTTAGCGTGGAGCCTGGGATTTACTTGCCCGGCGAGTTTGGCGTGCGCATCGAGGACGTCGTGGTCGTGCGCGAAAACGGGGCTGAAATTTTATGAGAGTAGCGGGGGCGAGGCGCTTTAGCAAATGCCTCTTTTTCCCGAAGGTTTTTGATTTTAAACCGGACTTTCAAAATAGCGTTGTTTTGGGGCTGGGCGGTAATATCGGCGACGTGAAAAAGCGTTTTAATCGGCTGCATTTTAAACTTAGCCGAGATAGTAGGTTTCACGTCGTGGAAAACTCGGCCCTCCTCATCAACGAGGCGTTTGGGTTTAAAGAGCAGGCTGATTTCATAAACGCCGTAATGCTTGCGCAAACGAGCCTTGCTGCGAGGCAAATTTTAAAAATAACGGCAAATTTGGAGAGGCGTTTCGGACGCGTGAGAAGCTTTAAAAACGCGCCTAGAACGCTTGATATAGACATTTTGTATTTTAGCGGACGAAACAGAAACGACGCGCGGCTGGCGCTACCGCATCCGGGTGCAAAAAACAGAATCAGCGTGATTTTGCCGCTTGGGACGATGAAGCGCGTTAGCAAAAGCGGAGTGAAATTTTAAAATTTAGCGGCCACAAAGCCTAAATTTGAAGCGGGAACGGAAAATGCATAGCCTTTGCCGCGATGATTTCGGTGCGGCGGCGAAATTTAGCGAGAAACGAAGGAGAAGATTTGGCGACGAAGTTTTATACGTTTACCGGCGAGAGCAGTATGGAGGCGCTAAAAAAGGCGCAGGCTCAGTGCGGCGAGAGGGCGATCTTGGTAACGACGAAGCAAATCCAGCCAAAGACGATAAACAAAAAGCCGCTTTATGAAATTTTAGTTAGCGTCGAAGAGGACGCGAGCGAGCAGAAAAAAAATCAGCCTCAAAAGCAAAATTTAAAGGGTTACGAGGAGTTTTTGCGCGCTCAATCGGCAAAAGAAGAAAGACCGCAAAAGATTATTCTAGACGAGCGCGAGCTTTTTAGAGCCGAGCAGCAAAGCGCCAAAGCGGCGGTAAATTTGACGCAAAACTCCGCAAGAACCGCGCCAGGAAATCAAAACTACAAAACCGCTCAAAACAGCGGCGAGGACATACTTCTAAACATCTCAAAAGCCGCAAAAGAGATAAGCCAGATAGTAAATATCGAAACCGCGCCCGGCCGTCAGGATCAAATTTACGACAAAAAGATCGACGACGTCGCAAGGCAAGTAAGCGCGCTTAGCGAAAAAGTAAATATGATAGCCGATATGTTCTGGGAGGAGCGAGCGGGTGCTAGAAACAACCTAATCATACCGCCCGAGTTTGCCGGCATCTACAAAGACGCCAAAAATAGCGGCATGAAAGAAGAACACCTCGAGCAGATAATGAAAATAACCGCGGAAAATATGTCGCCTCAGATGAAGGCTAATCCGACTGCGGTGAGGAGATATTTTAGCTCGCTGCTTAGAAAGATGCTGCCGTGCAGAAGCGAAGAGGACAATAGAAAACAAAAGATCATGATGCTGGTGGGGCCTACCGGAGTGGGCAAAACTACGACTCTAGCCAAGCTTGCGGCGAGGTTTGCGTACGGCGAGGGTAGACGCGCGAAAACGGGCATCATCACGCTTGATACCTACCGTATCGGCGCGGTAGAGCAGCTGTTTCAATACGCAAAGATGATGAAGCTGCCTATCCTTGACGTTATCGAGGTTGAGGACTTTAAAAACGCGCTAAAGCAGCTAAATCACTGCGAAGTGATCCTCATAGACACCACGGGCAGCTCGCAGTACGATAAAGAAAAGCTAGCTAGACTCGAGATGTTTTTAAAGCATAGCGACGCGCAAATAGACGTAAATTTGGTGCTTTCCGCAGGCTCAAAGATAGATGATATGCTTGAAATTTATAACGGCTTTAGCTTCCTTGATATCGACACTCTGATCATCACCAAATTTGACGAAACCAAAATTTTCGGTAACGTATTTTCGCTAGTTTACGAGATAAATAAACCCGTTAGCTTCTTTTGCCTAGGGCAAGAGGTTCCCGACGATATCATGGTAGCAAAAAGCGAGTTTTTAGTAGATTGCCTTTTGCAAGGGTTTAATAAGGATAAAAAATGAACACTCAAGCCGAGAAACTAAAAGACATAGTAGCGTCTAGATCAAATGCGAAAAACACGCGCTTCATCGCCGTAACTAGCGGTAAAGGCGGCGTGGGCAAGAGCACCATAAGCGCAAATTTGGCAAATATCCTCGCTAGAAACGGCTACAAAGTCGCGCTTTTTGACGCGGATATTGGGCTGGCAAATTTAGACGTCATATTAAACGTGCGCATAAGCAAAAATTTGCTCCACGTGCTAAAAGGCGAGTGCTCGCTAAAGGATATCTTGATCGAGGTAAAACCAAATTTGACTCTGATTCCCGGCGAGAGCGGAGACGAGATACTTAAATTTAACAACCAGTTTTTATACGAGCGCTTTTTCGAGGAGTCCTCGAGCCTTGACGATCTTGATTTTATCATCATCGACACGGGTGCTGGCATCGGCGGAAACACGCAGCTGTTTTTAGAAGCTGCAGACGAGGTTATAGTAGTCACCGTACCCGATCCTGCCGCGATAACCGACGCCTACGCCGTTATCAAAATCACCTCAAAAAATAAAGACAATCTGCTTATGCTTTTTAACATGGTAAGGAGCGAAAAGGAGGCGGTTAGGATATTTGAGCATGTGCGAAAAGTAGCTAGGGCAAATATCGAAAATCCGTTAAATTTGGAGTTTTTGGGCGCTATCAGCGAGGACAAAAATGTCTCTCGCAGCATAAAACAGCGCACGCTTTTTACCGACGACAGCAGATACGATGCTGCGAGCATGGAGCTTGAGCAGGTGGCGTCAAAGCTACTTTATAGATTGGAACAAAAAGTGCTTAATCCAAGTACGAACAACAGCTTCAGCGGCTTTTTTAGGCGGCTAATGGAGCAATTTTAAATTTAGGATTTTACTTTGAGAGCGGAAAATTTTATAGCATTTTTTACGGTTTGCGGATTTTTCATCGGCGCGACTTTTTCGGCGTTAAAGCTGAGCGACCCGATAGACATGCTGGTTTATACGTTTCTCATTACGTTTTTTTTCTATCTTTTGGTACACGTGGTTATTATAAATTATTTAGACGCCAGATCGTCGTTAAAAAGGCGGTTTGATAAGGAACTGTACGAGCAGAGGGCTGATTATCTTATCGGCGAACTAGCCCTTAGAGAAAAGCGAATAGATAATCTCTTAAACAAGCTCGCCAGCGAAAATATACTGATAAAACAAACGTTAAATAAGAGCAACGAAAGTAATGCAAAAGCCGCTTAATCCATACGCCCAGACGATAAAAAAGGAGCAAGACGACATCGTACTAGCCTACATGCCCGCTCTTCGCGCGATGGCTTTTAGGCTAAAGGAGCGCTTGCCCGCTCATATCGACGTTAGCGACCTGATCGGCGCGGGGCTTGAGGAGATGGTAAAGCTCTCTAGAAAATACGACAAAGAGCAAAACGACTCGTTTT
>CAURKE010000014.1:0-9734 GCA_963525055.1 uncultured Campylobacter sp.
CAAAGCGCGGCGACGATATCGTGGGATTTAGAAACTATCACCACGTCACCGTCCACCACAAGCTTTGCGAGCGGTTTATGAAACTGGCCGAAGAAAAAAACGAGATGATTTTCGTCAAATGGACGCGGGTTGCTCCACATAGATTTAAGATCATCCTAAGCCTTGAAAACAGGCGCGGATCGCTAGCCGAGTTTTTGACGTATATGGCGAAAATGCAAGTCGATCTCGTAACCATCAGCCTTACCGAGACCAGAGAGGCGACGGCGGACTTTTTCGAGCTGACGATCGAGCTTGGCGAAAATTTGAACGTAAACGAGATAAAAGAACGACTAAGAGATCGCTACAAGATCATCGACTTCGTGTCGCTTGACGACGCATACGGACATTAATAAATTTAGGAGAGAAAATGGGCGAAAATTTGAGCAAAATAATGAGCGATATAAAAAAAGGCGTCGCCGAGATGATAGACGAGGAGCGCGTCGAAAATTTAGTAAAAAACTACTATGAAAAGGGTGAAAATTTCTACGTTAAGGCAGGCTTTGACCCGACGGCTCCCGATCTACACCTAGGTCACACCGTAGTGCTTCAAAAGATGGCTCTTTTGCAAAAACACGGCGCGATAGTACAGTTTTTGATAGGCGATTTCACGGGGCAAATCGGCGATCCAAGCGGCAAAAGCCAGACGCGTAAAAAACTAGACCGCGAGACCGTGGCGGCAAACGCCAAAACCTACGAGGAGCAAGTTTTTAAAATCTTAGACCCGCAAAAAACAAAGATAATGTTTAACTCCAAGTGGCTAAACGAGCTGGGGGCTGCAGGTATCGTGGAGCTAACCAGCACCTTTGCCGTGGCTAGGATGCTTGAGCGTGATGATTTTGAGAAAAGATACAAGAGCGGCGCCTCGATCTCGATAAGCGAATTTTTGTACCCGCTGCTTCAGGGCTACGATAGCGTCGCGATGAAATGCGATATCGAGATGGGCGGCACGGATCAGAAATTTAACCTCCTAATGGGGCGAACTTTGCAGCGAGTTTACAATGTCGGCAAAGAACAAGCCGTCATAATGATGCCGCTTTTAGAGGGGCTTGACGGCGTAAATAAAATGAGCAAGAGCCTAGGAAACTACATCGGCGTTACCGATGAGCCAAACGATATGTTTGCTAAAATTTTAAGCGTGAGCGACGAGCTGATGTGGCGCTGGTACGAGCTACTAAGCGACAAAAGCGCGGAAGGAATCGCAAATTTGAAAGCGGACGTAGCTAGCGGCAAAGCTCACCCAAAAGCCGTAAAAGAGGCTCTAGCGCTAGAAATCACGGCTAGATATAACGGCGAAGCGGCGGCAAAAGAGGCGAAGGCCGAATTTGACCGCGTGCACTCGCAAAATTTGATCCCGACCGAGATGGACGAGTTTGAGCTAGCTGCTCCGGTTTGGATTGTGCAGGCGCTCACTCACTGCGGACTATGCGCTAGCAGCTCTCAGGCGCGCCGAGACATCGCGGCAAACGCCGTCAGTCTAAATCAAGAAAAGATCGCCGACGAGCAGCTAAAGCTGCGCGCCGGCGAATACGTCTTGCAGGTCGGTAAGCGTAAATTTGCAAAACTAAAGGTAACCTGATGCAACCCGTAAAAATCGGAAAATACGATATAAAATACCCGATAATCCAAGGCGGAATGGGGCTTGGTATCAGTTGGGATAGGCTCGCCGGAAACGTCAGCCTAGAAGGCGGTCTGGGAGTCATAAGCTCGGTAGGAACTGGCTACTACGAAGGGCGAAAATATATCACCAAAGAGCTAAACGCTAAGCCCTACGGTAGCGGAAATTTCTACTCGCGAGAGGGGCTAAAAGCCGTCATCGACAATGCGCGTAAAATTTGCGGAGATAGGCCCCTTGGTGTCAATATTTTGTACGCCAGCAACGACTACGAGCGTATCGTAAAAGATGCCTGCGACCACGGCATAAACGTGATCATCACCGGTGCGGGTTTGCCTACGAATTTGCCTGAATTTACCGTAGACTACCCGGACGTGGCTTTGGTGCCTATCGTATCCTCGGCAAAGGCGCTAAAAATCATCTGCAAACGCTGGCAGGGGCGCTACGGCAGGCTTCCGGATGCGGTGGTGCTTGAGGGGCCTCTTAGTGGCGGGCACCAGGGGTTTACCTATGAGCAGTGCATCGATCCTGCGTACAGCCTGGAAAATTTGATAACGCCCGTTAGCGAAGAGATAAAGCAGTGGGGCGATTTTCCATTATTTGCAGCAGGCGGTATCTGGGATAAAAGCGACATCGATAAGGCTATCTCGCTTGGCGCAAATGGCGTGCAGATGGGCACTCGCTTTATCGGTACGCACGAGTGCGACGCTAGCGAGGAGTTTAAGCAAGTGTTGCTAGCGGCCAAAAAAGAGGATATCGAGCTAATCAAAAGTCCCGTAGGATACCCTGCGCGCGGCGTCAGGACGAATTTGATAAATCTAGTCGATAAGCGCCAAGGACCGAAAATCAGCTGCGTAAGCAACTGCGTAAGTCCGTGTCAGCGCGGCAAAGAAGCTAAAGAGGTAGGATACTGTATCGCGGATCGCCTCTATGACGCCTTTGAGGGGCGCAAGGAGACGGGGCTATTTTTCACTGGTGCAAACGGCTACAAGCTAAACGAGATAATAAGCGTGAAAGAACTATTTGAAAAACTGATAAATGGCGAAGATAATTAAAAAAATTTTTGTAATTTTATTTTTATTGGCGGCGGCGTTTGCGAATGACGGCTTTTTTGATAAATTCGACCGCGAATTTGACGGCGCAAACAGCAAGAAAAAGACGGAATTCCATCAAGAGCTGCGCGTGCTGTACGTTAGATCCATCATGCATAACGACAAGGAACTAACCGCAAAGTCGCTGCAGCGTTTGATAAAAAGCGCAAAAGCCCTGGGGCTAGATACGAAATCGTATGAAAAAGAGCTAAAAGGCCTGCCTCAGCCAAAAGCCGCGCCTGCGCCTAAAAAAGAAAAAGAGGCGCCAAAACCTAAGCAGCCCAAGGCAAAAGATCAAAAAGAGGCCAAACAAAAACCCGCCGAGCTAAAACAACTCTCTGCGCCGGTAAACAAGAAAAGTTCAGCCGATCAGGATAAGCTTACGCTAGTTTCCGTGATCAGGGGTAGCGATAGCTTGGAGTTAAAATTTAACAGGCAGCTAAACGGCAACGATATAAATAAATTTACCCTAAATCAAAAAGGGCTATATAGAGATATATACCAGTTTAAGGGCGTTTGGAGCGCTGGGACGGTAGAGAGCATAAAAGGATTTTTGGTCGATGAGGTGCGCATAAGCCAGTTTGACGCGAGCACTGTGAGGGTGGTTTTCGTGAACAAATTTGAGATAAATTTAAAGCTAAGAGCCGAAGATCGGTCGCTAGTTTTTAAAAAGGCCTCTCCCACGCAAGATCAAAAATCCGTAAAATATGAAAATTTAAACTCCAAACAAGCCGCCGCAAAAGATAATCATCAAAAGTCGGAAGTCTCGCAAAAACAAAACGTAGAAAAAACGATTGACCTAAAGCAGGCTCAGATACAAGCTAGGCAGATGGCTGAAAAGAAAAAGATCGAACAAGCCAAGCTAGAGCAAAAGCAAGAAGCCCAAAAAATCGCGGCCAAGCCAAAGTCTGAAATAGCGCAAATGCCGCAACAGCAAAAAACCGCTCAATCGCAATCTCAAAATCAAAAGCTCGCTCAGCAAAAGCAAGAAAAAGTTACCGCGCAGACCAAGATGGATGCGAAAAAAACTCAAAGCACCACCGAAAAGGATGAGCAAGAAATTGTGCTGGCGCCCGTAAAAACGGCGAGCACTAAAAAAATCACAAGCGCTAAAGGCAAAGTTATCGTCCTTGACGCTGGGCACGGCGGCGATGATCCTGGCGCTATAAACGGCTCTCTAAAGGAGAAAAACATCGTGCTAAGCATCGCGCAAAAGGCAGGCAAAGAGCTACAAGGGCGCGGCTACAAGGTGTATTA
This sequence comes from uncultured Campylobacter sp., assembly GCA_963525055.1. Lineage (GTDB taxonomy): Bacteria > Campylobacterota > Campylobacteria > Campylobacterales > Campylobacteraceae > Campylobacter_A. The sequence goes on from CAURKE010000014.1 coordinate 4,000, forward strand.
TACGCGTAGCAAGGATAAATTTATCAACCTTCGCGACCGCACGAAATACGCCAACGACAAGGCTGCGGATCTCTTTATCTCCATCCACGCAAATGCCGCGCCGAATAAAACAAAAGCGGCGACCATGCACGGCATTGAGACGTTTTTCCTCTCGCCGGCTCGTTCTGAGCGCAGCAAAAACGCAGCTGCCTTGGAAAACAAATCCGATATTGAGGAGATGAACTATTTTTCCAAGCAGACATTTTTAAATTTCCTTAACCGCGAAAAAATCATCGCCTCAAACAAGCTCGCCATCGACGTTCAGCGCGAAGTTTTGGCACGAGCAAAATCCGTAAGCTCAAAGGCTTCCGACGGCGGCGTTCGCGAGGCGCCTTTTTGGGTGCTAGTAGGCGCGCTGATGCCTGCGGTGCTGCTTGAGGTCGGATATATCACTCACCCCGACGAGGGCGAGCTCATAAATAACTCAAAATACCAAGACGCCCTAGCCAAGGGGCTCGCAGACGGCATAGACGTCTATTTTTCAAACCAGCAATGAAAAGCGCGCGAGTCGTTTTAAAGGACGGCATCCCTTTTAATCCCGAATTTGACGACATTTACTTTAACGCGGACGACCCTATAGGCCAGAGCGAGTATGTATTTAACTCCGTTTTTGATGAAATTTGGAGTAAAAAGAGTGAATTTAACGTGCTTGAAACGGGATTTGGCGCTGGGCTAAATTTCCTCTGCGCTTTTAAAAGATTTAAAAACACGGATAAATTTTTAAATTTCGTCAGTATCGAAAAAACTCCGATCGCTAAAGACGATCTGGCTAAAATTTATGCGAATTTTAGCGAGCTTGAGGATGTTTCTAGCAAGCTTTTAGATGCCTATCCGCCGCTTGTTCGCGGATTTCATAGGCTAAATTTGTCCCCAAACGTCACGCTTACTTTGTGCTTTGGCGACGTGGATGAGGTTTTGGATGAGCTTAGCTTTATCGCGGACGCCGTTTTTATGGACGGCTTTGCTCCCGCTAAAAACGAAGCTATGTGGAGCGAGCGGGTTTGCGCTAAAATCGCAAATTTATGCGCTCCCGGCGCCGCTGTTTGCACGTATTCTGCATCGGGCGCGTTAAAAAGAGCCTTGCAATATAGTGGCTTTGAGGTAAATTTGCTAAAAGGCTACGGCAAAAAGCGCGAGATGCTACGTGCTAAATTTGCGGGCGAGCGACAAGCTAGAAGCGAGATTTGGTTTAGCAGATTTGACCCTGTGAGCATGGCTGCGCCAAAGAGTGCGCTAGTGATCGGCGGCGGCGTGGCTGGCTGCGTTTGCGCGTTTAAGTTGCGCGAGCGCGGCCTAGATGTCACGATCGCCGAAAAGCGTAGCGACATCGCGCTAAACGGCTCTGGAAATCACTGCGGGATCTTGATGCCGCTTATCACGAAACCAACCGTAAATTTAGGCTGCATGCATATGAACGCGTTTTTGCAGGCGGCGCGCTTTTACGGCCAAAATCTCGGCGCCCAGGAGATAGAGTTTTGCGGCGCGACGGACTACGCATGCGAGCAAAAGACGCTAGAGCGCTTTTACGAGTGGCGCGAATTTGACGCGGATAACGGCGTTTTTGAGCTAAAATTTGAGGACGAGCCTTATGCTAGCGCGTTTATCTTTAACGGCGCAAAAGCTTGCCCTAGAAAAATGTGCAAGGCGGCAAGCACGGGCATAAAAACGCTATTAAACTGCGAATTTACCGGCTTTGAGATGCTTGAGGGCGGCGCGGTTAGGGCGCACTTTAAGGACGGACGAAGCATCGACGCCGACGTACTCGTACTTGCTATCGGTAGCGAGAGTATGGAGCTTTTTGCGGACTACGATATTAGGCTCAGCTCCGTGCGCGGTCAGGTCACGCATATCGCGCCCGCCGTCTGGACGCCTGCGCCTTTTAGCGCCAAAGGCTATGTTTGTCCGCCTGCCGAGGGTGTCCAGGTGATCGGCGCTACCTATGATAGAAATCTTTTTTTAGACGAGCCGCGTTCTAGCGACGACGAGAAAAATTTGGTCGATGTCGCAGAGTTTTTAGGTGACAAATTTGCAGAAAACGAGCGGCTAAATTTGACTATTGGCCGAGACGGCGACGCTGAAAATACGGATCGTTTGGAAGCGATAAATTTAAATAAAAGTATGGATTTGCGTGCCGAGACTACGGGCGACTTGTTGCAGGCGCAAGATGCGTCAAATTTGACTGCGCCCGAAAGTATCTCAAACGACACGATAAAAACTCCGCAAAACGTCCGAATAATCGGCTCAAAAGTCGGTTACCGTAGCTATAGCGGCGACCGTTTTCCGCTCATCGGGCGGCTTTACGACGAGCATTTTTATAAAGATGCTTACAAATCGCTGCTTTGGACGAAAGGCAAGTCCAATCCGCATCCAAAATACGTACCTAACGTATATGCGAGCACCGCTCACGGCTCGCGCGGGCTTTGTACGGCCGTGCTTGGCGCCGAGCTCATCTGCGATCTCATTTTCGACCGTCCACTTTGTATAGAAAAATCGCTTTTTGACGAGCTGCATTTGGCGAGATTTCTCGTTAGGAAGCTTAAAAAAGGGCTGAAATAAGCGCAATCTCAGCCTCTTAAAATTTTATTCGCGCGACGCCGCTTTATGTTCATAAACCAAATTTGTCAAATTTGGAATAATGGTGCGATATTCGTATATGTAAAGGCAAAGTAAGATTCATCAAAGGCGTAAAATTTGACACACTGTCCATATAGGAGTGGCAGCGTAGAAAAGTAGTTTTTTGGAGAGCTATAAAAAGCCGTAAAATTTAGAAAAACATAAAATCCCCAACGGCTAAAATAGGCGAAATCCGCCTATTTTTTACCGAAAAAGTTGCCTGCAATCCTAAAAATATCATCTACGATCGAGCCGTCTTTGTTCTGATCCAAAAACTGCGTAAGCATCGACATCATGGAGCCGCTATCTGCAGAGTCTTGCAAATTTGATGCTTTGAGCTGATTGTTTAGCATGCCCGCGATCATAGGTGCGATCATCGGTAGCAGGGTTTTGATGGAGTCTGAGCTGATGCCTAGCTGCGAGCCTACGTCGCTAGCTAGAGCCCTGCTGTTTTCTTTCGAGCCCGTTAGTACGCCTAGTAGCTCGTTGCCTTCGGCGACGTTGATATTTTGCGGGGTGCCAGTCATCTCGCCAAGGTTTGAGCGGCGGATCATCTCGAGGAAATTTGACGAATCGGCGTCGGATTTAAAATTCTCGTTCGCTTTTTGCATGAAAATCGGCGCGACCTTAGAAATCACGGCCTCTACGTCGTTTGTGCCCAGTCCGCTTTTTTGCGACATCGCATCTAACATACCGCCGGAGTTGTCCAAAAGTAGCTTTAGTATATCCATTTTTATCCTTTTGATTTTTTCGCGAGTTTAAATTTGGCCGCCGCTTGTTTAGGTTTAACGAGGCGGCGGCCGGCAAGCCTGGCAGCGGCTTATTTGTAGTTTTTGATCGCCGCGTCTAGGATCTCTTTTGCGGCGTTTGCATCTTTAAATTCTTTAACTTTGACCCATTTGTTAGGCTCTAAAATTTTATAAGTTTCAAAGAAGTTTTTGATCTTATTTAGCGTGGCCTCAGGTAGGTCTTTGTAGCTTTTGATCGCGTCAAATCGCGGGTCAATCTTGGTGACCGGTACGGCCAGTAGCTTCTCATCCATACCTGCTTCATCCTCCATCACGAGCACGCCGATTAGGCGGCACGGGATCACGCTGCCAGCTTGCAGAGGATATTCGTTTAGCACCAAGATATCGGCAGGATCGCCGTCTGCTGCGAGAGTGTTTGGCACGAAGCCGTAGTTTGCCGGGTAGAACATCGCCGAGTAGAGTACGCGATCGATCACGACTGCGCCGCTATCTTTGTCGATCTCGTATTTGATGTTCGAGCCGTATGGGATCTCGATCACGGCGTTGATTTTGTCTGGGTTTGAACCTGCTTTGATTTTTGAAACGTCCATTTTAATCCTTTGTAAAGCTCCTATCTCAAAGCGTTTTGTAGCAAAACGCTTTGAGATACTTGCCTTGAAATTTGAGTAAGAGATTATATAAAATCTCGGCTAAATTTGGAGTAAAACTAGAATCAGGGTAGGGTAAAATTTGGCGGGCTTTACGGCGGTAAATTTGATGCTAAAAAGTAAAATTTGTAAATTTTTTTTGGAGGGGGGGGCTAAAATTTGGGGGAAATTTTAAGGCGGCGAACCGCCCTAAAATTATTTGATTATTTCGATACTTTTCACGTCGATAGAGGTTTTCATAAAGTCCTTATCGACCTCACCGTAGATGCGTACGGGCGTATTTTCATCGACAGTTACGCCTCTCCAGTCCTTGTGGTCGATCTCGACTTCGATGGTGTCACCGTTTTTATCGACAAACTGGTAGTGCTCAGGGCGAAACTCGGAGACGATCTTGCCCTCAAGCACGACGCGAGTGTCATCCGGTAGCGCTAGGGCTTGTTTTACCGTGCTTGCGCTCATGGCACCCTTGCCGACGAAGCCGCCTTGATTTGCTGCGTTTTGTGCGCTTGAGCCAGTAAATCCGCCTGCTGCAAACATTGCGCTAGCAAGGGCCGCTGATAAAACTATTTTCTTAAACATTAAGTATCCTTTAAATTTGATGTGATTTTCGTGAAATCATAGTGCGGATTTTAATGATATTTTGTGAATTATTTGTTAATTTGGATTTATGGGAAGCTTAAATTTAGAGCCTAGCTCGAGGCTCTAAATAATGTTTATAAGCTATTTACGAGGGCTTTGACGTCGGCTACGATAGGCTCGATTGCACGCTCGCCGTTTACGACGTGAAGCAGGCCTTTTTCTTTATAAAATTTGCGTATCGCCTCGATCGGCTCCAAATAAACCTTCATGCGGTTGTTGAAGACCTCGTTGTTGTCGTCGGCTCCGCGTGCTCGTCCGAGCACTCTCTCGCGTGCGACGGCTTCGCTAACGTCCACTTCGATCACGCCTTTTAACGCGATCTCGTTTTGCGCGGCTAGCACCTTGTCTAGCTCGGTCATTTGCTCGACGCTGCGTGGATAGCCGTCAATGATGACGTTTGATTTGTCTGAGCTTTTGATCGCCGAGACGATCGCATTTACGACGACGTCAAGCGGGACTAGGTTACCTTTTGAGATAAAGCCGTCGATTAGTTTGCCAAGCTCTGAGCCGCTAGCAACCTCTGCACGGAGCAGATCGCCGGTCGAGAAGTGCGCAAATTTGGCATCCTCTTGCGCGATTAGCGATGCGTCGGTGGTTTTGCCCGAACCCGGAGCGCCGATGATTAAAAATAGTTTTTTCATAAAATTTCCTTTAAAACGGCTTGTCTTTTTCTGCTTATACTTCGTTGAATTTTAATTTTTAAGCTCGATGAACTATATGTTCTATCTACGCTTAAAAATTAAAATCCGCCTAGTCTAAGCGAAAAATACTTCGCCTACATTTTTACTATTAAATTTCAAAGCGAAAGTATCGCCAAGCTAGACTAGGCGGTTTTAAAATTTAAGCGTGCGCTAGGCGGTATAGCCTGCGGAGCGCCAAATTTTAAAACCAACGACCTATAGCGCGGCAAGACGACGCTTTATAGTTTATTTTTCTTTTTCTCGCAGCCTTAGTCCCAGCTCTCTTAGCTGCTCGCCGCTAGCTTCGCTTGGTGCTTTCGTTAGCGGGCACTGAGCGCGCTGAGTTTTAGGGAAGGCGATGACGTCGC
>CAURKE010000015.1:0-9632 GCA_963525055.1 uncultured Campylobacter sp.
GAGCCTTCGCCGCTCTTTTTTAAATTCGGCTTTTAAATTTAGCCGAATTTGCCTTTATTTAAATTTCCCCGCATTTTCCAAATTTCCCATCCAAATTTCCCATCCAAATTTCACTCAAATTTAACCGCCCTTTGGCTAATATTTCGCAAATTTAACGAAGCAAAAGGATCAAATTTGCACGCCTTACTAAAAATATTTAAAACAGTTTTATACGCCGCGCTATTTTTAGGACTTTATCTTTTAGCGGATAAGTACGGACTGTTTGCTAAATTTATCGACTAAATTTATCGGCTCGGCTTTGCCAAATAAATTTTGAATCGAGAGTTGGATGTTAAATTTAATCGTCTGTTTGTGGCGTTTCTTGAGTCTTTTGTGGCGAGCGTAATATTTTGCTCTTCTACTCTCGTTTTACTCTCCTTTAAAGTAATTTTTAAATCTCGCATCAAAATTTGGCAACACGTATCCTATATTTAAATCCATTTTTGGAAAAGTATTCATAACTAAAGGAATTCTTTTATCATCGCATATATACTTTCCGCTATACCCGCCAGCACTATAATCGGTTAACCTCTTAAACATAAAATATCTCTGTTGAAAAGCAATGGTTTCATTTGTTTTATTATCTATGATTCTCATTGTGTCGGTATGAAAAAATTTCGAAGCGATCTGGTTTAAACTCACCTTATCGTACAATACGGCATAGTTCATCTTGGGCATCTTGTCTTTCGTGGTTATGATTTTATTCGAGTCGATTATTTTTATGATTCTAGCCCTGATATCATCATAATGCAATGTCTTTTCTCCTAGCTCTTGCTTTACCTCTTTTACTATTTTGTCGTATTCGTCTTGATTTTTTTCGTAATGATATATGGCTACGTTTCCATCAGGTAAATTTAAGGCTAACGTCTTTAGATGGATGCCGTCAAGGTAGTTATTCATCATATTTTCTATATCTTGCTCGTTAAAGCCATTAAAAACGTTATCCTCAAAATAAATACTCTGCGGATACTCGACCGTCTCCTTTATAAAAGCCTTTGGAGCGGTAGTGCAGTAATATGCCTCAAGAATGTTCGTGATGATGATGTCGTAAGTGGGGATTAGAAATAGCGCGGCCGCTACTATGCCTCTGATCCAAATTTTCTTAGTGTATTTTGCAGTGATAACCATAACTACAGTGCTAATTGCCAAATAAGGAATAACGTAAAAAAGTAAGATTATCATGCCTATAGCGTATCCTTTTTAGTTGTCGCCAAAACGGAGACGGTACGTTCTGCCTCGTGCCTAAAATTTGCGGGTCAATAAAGCCCGCAACTGCTTTAAATTTGACCGCTCGCGTCTTTTGCAAATCATTGATAAAATGATAGTGCCGTAAGGCTTAAGGCGGAGTTAAATTTGAACTTCGGCAAGCGCTAGTAGTCAAATTTGACGCTTGTTTCACGATTTTGAATATCGTAAATTTAACCTCGCAAGTTATTTTTTGTGATAAATTTGCTCCAAATTCGAACCTAAATTCAAAACAAAATTTAACCGCGCCAAAGCTACCCGCACATTTACCGCAAAGGCAATCGGCCGTCAAATTCACTCGTTTTATAAAATGAAACTAAAATTTCAAATCTAATTTAGATATTTTAAAAACAAATTTTGGTAATATTGCGTTAGGCAAAAATTTTATCCGAAAGGAGCTGTTATGAGCGGTATTGCTCTCATCGTCTGCTTCGTCATCGCGGTCGTCGTTATGATCGTGCTGATTTCTAAGTTCGGGGTTCACCCCTTTATAGCGATCATGCTCGTCTCGCTCGCCCTAGCCGTCGTCGCGGGTATCGACCTGGTCAAGGTTCCTGCGATCATCGGAGAGGGATTTAGCGGGATATTTAAGAGCATAGGCATCGTCATCATCCTGGGTGCGCTCATCGGTATGGCGCTGGAAAAGACGGGCGCGGCGCTAAAGCTAGCCGACATGGTCGTGCGCTGCGTAGGCGACAAGCGCCCCGAGCTAGCCATGCTCATCATGGGCTGGATCGTGGGTATCCCGGTCTTTTGCGATAGCGGTTTTGTGGTACTAGATCCGATCCGCCGCGCGATAAAGGAAAAAATCGGCGCCAACCCCGTAGCTATGGCTGTCGCGCTCTCGTGCGGCCTATACACCTCGCACGTGTTTATACCGCCGACTCCGGGCCCGATAGCGGCTGCCGGGCTCGTGGGCGTAGGGCACAACCTGCTGCTGGTCATCGCCGTTGGCGCGGTAGTTTCGATACCGGTTCTCATCGCGGGCTATCTTTTTGCTAAAACTATCGGCGCAAAAGTGAGCCTAAAAGAGGATCTCGCAGACGTCGGCAAGAGCTACGACGAGATCATCAAAGAGCACGGCAAGCTGCCTTGCGCGTTTTTGAGCTTGGCGCCGATTTTTATGCCGATTTTGCTGATGGCGCTGGGTTCGGTCGTCTCGATACTAAAGCTAAAAGGCTCGTTTGCGAATTTCGTTTTATTTTTGGGTAACCCGATCATAGCGCTCGGCGTTGGCGTGCTATTTGCCGTTATCTTGCTGGCTAAAACGGGCAAGCTGGGCGAATTTAACTTCATGACCAACGAAACGTTAAAGATAGTCGGACCGATCCTTTTCATCACGGCTGCGGGCGGCGTGCTAGGTAACGTCATCGCTAAGGCCGGATTTGTCGAGTTTATGAAGGCAAACGCCCATCTCATCGGCACTGTGGGCATATTTTTCCCGTTTGTTATCTCGGCTATCATCAAGACCGCTCAGGGCAGCTCGACCGTAGCGCTTACGACGACGGCCTCTATCATGGGGCTTTTCACCGATAGCGGCTCGATGATGAGCGCGCTAGGACTCACGAGCGAGATGGGCGCGGTGCTAACGGTGATGGCGATCGCTGCGGGTGCGATGACGGTTTCGCATGCTAACGATAGCTACTTCTGGGTCGTTACGAACTTTAGCAAGATGTCGCCGGAGCAGGGCTACAAGACTCAGACGATGCTTACGTTTATCATGGGTATCGTAGGTATGGCGACGGTTTGGGTTGCGTCGCTTATTTTGCTGTAAATTTGACGGTTAAATTTGGGGATAATTAAATTTGAGTGCAGTTTTGGTGCGCCGAGACCTGCATCTTGAAAATGCTAAATTTGGTTTGGTTAAATTTAACGTTGTACATTAAATTTAATCTTTCTTGTTAAGGGGGAAGGGGCTTGAATTACGCTCTGCTTGCAGTTGCGAGGCAAAGCTGAAGCAAAAGAGCTCCCTTCCCCCTTAACAAATCCTCCAACCCCTACGACGTGATGAGTTGCTGCGCTATGCGCAGGTTTATCTGGCGCTATCACGCGGCACGTTTTTAAATTTACAATGAAGCCAAATTCGGCTCGCGATTTAAAACTAAATTTGATAAAATCAGACCGTAGAATTTAAGGCGAAGTATTTTGAGATGATTTTTGGGGTTGCGCAGATAAAATTTAGCGTAGGCTGGACTTCTGCTTGCAGTTGCGAGTGCAACGAAGCAAAAATAGTCCGCCGAGCTAAATTTTAGCCAGCTCCGCAAAAAGCGCTCAAAAAACAAGCCTTGCCAAAAAAGGAAAACATGATGAAAATACTAATAGCAATCGACTCTTTTAAAGGCTCTCTGAGCTCCCTTGAGGCCGGTAACGCCGTAAAAGAGGGCATCGAGGCCTTAGGGGGTGAAGTGGACGAAGTGGTAGTAAAGCCCATCGCAGACGGCGGCGAGGGCAGCGTGGTGGCGCTAGCGGACGCGCTAGAGGGCGAGTTTATCGACGTCATCGTGCAAAATCCTCTCGGCGAAAAGATCCCCGCCAGATACGCGCTAGCAGGCGAGCTGGGCATCCTAGAGATGGCGTCTTCCAGCGGGCTCATGCTAGTGGAAAAAGAGCGCCGAAACCCGATGAAAACGAGCACTTACGGCTTTGGACAGATGATTTTGCATGCCATTAGCAAAGGCGCGCGTAAATTTATCGTGGGCATCGGCGGCAGCGCTACGAACGACGCTGGCACGGGTATGCTAAGCGCGCTTGGATACGAGTTTTTTGACGAAAACGGCGAGCTGCTCGAGGGCAAAGGCGAAAACCTCATAAAAATCACCAAAATCTCAAATAAAAACGTGGCACCCGAGCTGCAAGAGTGCGAGTTTCTAGTAGCTTGCGACGTGGATAATCCTCTGTTTGGCAAAAACGGCGCGGCGTACGTCTACGGACCGCAAAAGGGCGCGGACGAACAGATGGTAAAGGATTTAGACGCTGGGCTAATTAGCTTTGCGAGCGCGACTAGCGAGCACTTTTCGAGCGAATTTTGGAACTTTAAGGGCGCGGGCGCGGCAGGCGGGCTAGGGTACGGGTTTGTTAGCTACCTAAACGCCAAACTAAAGCCTGGCATCGACATCATCATGGAAGAAATCCGCCTCGAAGAGGACGTGAAAAACGCCGATCTGATCATAACCGGCGAGGGGCGACTGGACTTTCAAAGCTCGATGGGCAAGACCCCGACCGGAGTGGCAAAAATCGCCAAAAAATACGGCAAACCCGTCATCGCGCTAGCCGGTAGCGTGTCGCCGTGTGCGGGCGGCTGTAACGAAAACGGCATCGACGCGTTTTTTAGCGTATTAAACGAGCCCGTGAGCCTAGAGGAGGCGATGGATAAGCAAACCGCGACGCGCAATCTCAAAATGACCGCAGAGCAGGCTTTGAGGCTATATTTGCTAGGGCGTAAGGGGTAAATTTACGCTTTGATGCAGTGACGGGGTCAGCGAATTTATCGGTTTGCCGGCTTGAGCTTTTGCTTGCTCGGTATGATTAGCGAGTCTGAGCGAGGGTTTTATAGTAAATTTGCCTTTTGCGCGGAGGTTTTGCGGATTTTAAAATTTAGCGCGTCGCTTTGCATTTTACCGCTCGGCACGGCAGCTTCGCGGATTTTTCAAATTTGACATCATGCTTTGTTGCAAGTCCGTAAATTTATCTAGTAAAATCAAATTTTGGATTTGAGTTTTTAGCGCGGCGGTTTCGCGCCGAGCCGTAATGCGCGACCGAATTTGCAAAAAATCTAGGCCAAAAACTCAAAATTTAACAAGCTAAAGCCCGAAAAACAGGCTTTAGGCTTATTTTGGGGATTATTTTTCTTTGGCTTCGACTTCGATCTCTAGCTCGACTTTGTCAGATAGCGTGATCTCTGAGGTATCCAGCCCGATCTCAAAGAACTTGCGTTTCGTCTCGCCCTCTAGGCTAAAGCCGATTTTTTCCTTGCCGTTTTTATCCGCAGTAAAGCCGCCAAGCTCGAATTTTAGCACCACGGGCTTAGTGACGCCGTGCATCGTAAGCGTGCCCACAACCTTGCCTTCCGTGTCGCTTTCTTTCTCAAATTTGACCATTTTGTAAGTGATTTTGTCGAATTTTGCCGCATTGAAAAAGTCCGCGCTTCGCAGGTGCTCGTCGCGCTTCTCGTTTTGCGTATTTACCGAGGCGGTTTCGATCGTGGCCTCGAGCGCTTTTAGCTCCTTAGCGTCCTTGTCGTAGTCGATCACGGCGTCAAATTTGCCGAAATTTCCGCTGACTTTTGATATGCTTAGGTGCTTGATCTTAAAGCCGACGTTGCTGTGCGCCGGGTCGATCTCGTATACCGCGGCGTTTGCGAAGCTCGCTGCGAGCGCTGCGACTAGCGAAAATTTGATTAGTTTTTTCATTTTTTCTCCTTGTGATTTGAGTTTGAAAGTGTATTTTAAAAAAGTAAATATATAACTTTTTCGCAACATTTTGAGAAAAATTTGAATTACTTTTTGTCGCCAGCAATAGCACGGAACAATAATCAGGCTAAATTTAGCCTAAAATTTCCCCAACGAAAAACAGCGCCGACATCGCAAACGTGCAGAGTGCGACCACCTTTAGCTGCCCGTCGAAGTCGCGACACTCCCGAACTTTCGACACGAAAAATAGGTGCAAAATAAGCGGCGCAAAGCTAGCTATGTAGAGCAGTCTCACGCCCGTGTCGACGCGCAAAAGCGAGTAGCAAAGCATTAATCCCGCACCGCCAGCGATCAGCGCGTAGTGGTAGAGCTTGGCTGCGCGCAGTCCGATACGAACGGGGATCGTGCGCTTGCCTTTGAGCGCGTCGTTTTGGATGTCGCGCATGTTGTTTAGATTTAGCACTGCCGCGCTTAGCATCCCGCACACGCACGCAGGCAGCAGTAGCGCCGCATCGAGCGAACGCGCGTATAAAAAGTACGAACCCAGCACGCTCAAAAGTCCAAAAAACAAAAACACGAAAACGTCGCCAAGCCCCTTATATCCGTATGCGCCGGCTCCCACGGTGTAGCGGATCGCAGCGTATATCGACGCGCCGCCTAGCGCCAAAAACAGCAGCACGAGATAAAACCGCTCGCCAAACGCCAAAACGCTTAGTGCGAGGCTGCAAAGCGCAGAAAGCAGCGCCGTAACGACGATGACGCGCTTCATCTCGGCCGCGCTCATCTGCCCCGTTTGGATCGCGCGGCGCGGCCCCAGCCTGCCATCGTCGTCGGTGCCTTTCACCGCGTCGCCGTAGTCGTTAGCATAGTCGCTTAGCACCTGAAATAGCAGCGTCGTAAGTAGCGCCAGCGCGAAAATATCGGCTCTAAACGCGCCCGCGCCGTATGCCGCGCCGCTGCCGAGCAGTACGCCCGAGACGCTAAGGGGTAGCGATCTAAGCCTTGCGGATGCGTAAAGAGCTTTTGCGGTTATCATTCTTTGCCTTTTTATTTTTAAGTTTATACGCCGAATTTACGGCAAATTTGAGCTCAAATTTAGCACCCGAATGCAAAAAATAATATAAATTTGACCTAGTTTTCGAGTGAAATTTGTAAATTTGACGGTAGTTTGGCGGTTTAGGATATTTGACGTTTTTGGCTTATCAAGGCGGTTTAAATTATAAAACTAATAATTACTTTAAGTTTTTTTGGGATAAAATTAAATTCGTAAATATTACCGACAAGGAGAAAAGATGGAATTTTTACAGCTTTTATTAGTTTTGGTGGCCGTGATAATCATCATAGCTAAACCGCAAAAAGAAAAGATCGCATTCGGTTTGGTCGTGGTCGCATGGCTGTTTATGGCGTACCTATACGTAGGGCACAAGTCGGGCAATCTGCTCACGGCGATAAACCTATAAGGAGCGCGGCATGAACGAAATCAAAAAAGCAAAATTTTTCTATGCACTTATGTGCTTGGCTGGATTTTTGATCATCCTTTTACCGGTAGGTATAGCAAACCTGATTTTCGGTTACGTGCTAAAAGATAGCCCGTGCACGTTGTGTTGGGGGCAGCGAGAGGCCATGATTTTTATCGGCGTGATGGCTCTTTTTATTGTTAGATACGGGCTAAAGGCTAAATACTTAGCTATGCTGCTCGTGATGACGGGCTTTGGTCTGTGGCAGTCCTTTGCGCACTTCGGTATCCACGCGCACAGAGATCTAGATCAGGGTTTTGGGCTCGCGATTTTCGGTATCCATACTTATTTTTGGGCCGAGGTGGTGTTTTGGGCGGTCGTGGTGCTGCTTGGGGCTATATTTTTCTTTGCGCCTAAATTTAGCGCTTTTGATGAGGAAATGGGCGGAGAGACGATCAGAAAATTCGGCTCATTTACTCGCGCGGCCTTTATCGTTTGCGCATTTATAATCGCCTCAAACGTATTTCAAGCTTTCGTTAGTACAGGCATCCCGCCTTATTACGGGCAGGGCGATCCGGTGCGCTTTACGCTTGATCCGAAATACATCATCTGGGACGATAGCGGCTACAAAAACCACTGGAAAAAAGTATCGTTTTTGGGCAAAAGAGACGTCGCGGCGCCTGATTACGCCTTTGCTCCGGCCGGCGAGAAGCTGGGGGTGAAATTTGACAACGATCCAAACAACGCTCCGCTAAAAGCCGACGAGAGCCTAAGTATCGCGTCTAAAAAAGAGATCGATTTTGCTAAGCCTATAAATTCTCTCGATTTTATAAACGGCGAATTCGTCGCTAGCTCAAAATGGGAAGTCTTTTTCATGGATGAAAATTTCAAGGTCGCGAGCGGTTTTGAGATCGATCCGTACTTTTCGGCGACGGTCGATCCGATCATCGGCGTGATACCGTTTATGGGCGATAAATACATGCTCATGGGCTCAAACAAGACGCTTTTGAGATTTGCAAAAAATCCTAAGGCGGACGAGGCGCTGCAGTATGCCGACTTTATGCGCGGTAATGATAAATTTGAAGGGCAAGGCAAAGGACTTGGACGCGGCAGAATCGACACCGTCAGAGCTAAATTTAACCACGTAGCAAGCATCGCTACCGATGGGACGTATTTTTATCTAGCCACCGTACCTAACAACAAAGACGCGCAGAAGTTCGTCATATCTAAAATTTTACTGAGCGACCGTACGCTTTCGGGCGAATTTACGCCAAAAGCTGTGCTCAAAGAGGGCAAGAGCCTGGGCGATCTTTACGTCACGTCGATGGCTTACAAAGACGGCCTGCTCTACGCGCTTAGCAAAAATCACAACGTTATCGCGATCATCGATCCAAAAACCGAGGAGATTGTAAAGACGCTTGCTTATCCGAGCGAGATAACAAACGCTAGAAGTATATTCTTTAAAGACGGCGCGATGAATATTTTATCCTATCAGGACGGCAAAAATACGCTTTATCAGCTAAACTAAATTTGGTTGTAAATAAGCGTTTCGGAGCGATTTTTACGATGGATCGCTCCGTCGCCGTTACGGCGTCTGCGCTTAAATTTTAGCGCAAAAATCCTATCGTTTGAGAGTTAAATTTATTAAATCCAGGCCGTTTCTCGCCAAAACTCAAGCGCCTTATCGTCGTCAACCTGGACGAATTTAGCGATTTCTTCCACGCTCGGTACGCCCTTTTTGCTCAGTCGCGCGATACCGATACTAGCAAGCGTCCTAAAAAATCTCTCAAAATCGCCCGCAACGCGCCTGCCGCAAAGCTCTTCGTCTCCAAGCAGCCACGCATAAATCGCGCCGTCCGTGCAATCAAGCAAAAAAATCCACGGATCGCCCACGGCAAAAACTATCAAATTTGCAGGACGCGTATCGCCGTGCCACCATTTGCCGCCGTATTCGTCGGTGCTATTTAATCGCACTAGCTCGCTAGCGTAGTCGCCGCCGGTGCCAAAGCGTACGTTGCAAACCTCAAATTCGCCTAAGTTAAATTCGCAAACTAGCCGCGAAAGCTCAAGCGGAAATTTGACGCCTAGAGTATCTTGCGCATTTTCTAGCGCCTGTATGCACGCGCTAGAGTCGCATTGCGGCGACAGTCTCATGCCCGTTATACCCTCTTGCTCCAGAGGCAGGTAGATCTCGCCTAGCTCGCGAGCGATTTGGTCTAGCTCTAAAAACATGTCTTTGTCCGCATCTGGTTTATCTGAGATTTTTTGTTTCGGTTTTTATGATTTCGCCGTTTTCGCCGTAAAATTTCGTAGTCGCCGCGCCCGCTTTTGCGTCGGTTACGACCTCTTTTACGAGCTCGCCTTTTTCGTTAAATTCTTTTTGTATTTTAACCGATTCGTTTAGCGGCTTGCCGACCGATAGGCGCTGGTCTATCACACTTTTTAGCTTGCCGCTCGGGTAGAAAAACTCAAAAAGCAGCGG
>CAURKE010000016.1:0-9503 GCA_963525055.1 uncultured Campylobacter sp.
GCCGTAACTCCGTTTTTAGTAGGCATACTTAAACTCTACGTAGTAGTTTCTCTCGGCTGCGGGCATATATCTTGTTTCCCATGCCGTACCTACTCGGTAGTTGCTAGCTGAGAGATTATATTTTTTATTTAGCAGATTTTTAACTCCCGCAGAGATACTAAAGCCCTTGGGAAATTTATAAATAACGCCTATATCAACCAGTGTGCGACCAGGCATCTTTATACCCGAGCCGTTTATGTAGTTTGAATTATACTTAATGTCGGCTAATAAATTTAATTTTTTTACCGGTTCATAGTCTATTCCGAATACAAATTTGTTTCTTTGGGTGTTTATTATCCTATCTCCTTTTTTGTAACCGTCGTCTGAGTCGGATCGGACTTTGGCGTTAAGATAAGTATAACTTTGACTAAGCTTTAAATTTTCAAATAAATTTTGTTCCGTATAAAGCTCAAGCCCCGTCCTTCTAGTTTTTCCTACGTTTTTATAATACCACCAATCATATCCGCTAGACGAGCCGTCGTAAACTACTTCATCTTTGGTATCGGTTAAAAATATCGTGGCATTTACGAGTTGACCGAATACTAAATCTCTAACGCCGAGTTCGTAGGTATTAAAAAGTTCGGTTTTTAAGCCGTTTAGCCTATAGGCTCCCGTTCTTGCTGGTGGAGTAGGGCGCTCCCTATCTATCATCTGTGTAGGCGTCGGAGAAACGTAACCTCGTTCAAATTTTACATAAACGCTTCCTGTTTCGGAGTACTTAAATCTAGGCGCTATCTCAAGCGAGTAGTTATCGATATCTCTTGACTCGGTTATGGTTATTGGCGTCGATTTTATAGGCGTTCCGCCGTTTCTGATCGTCGTGTTTTGAGAAAAACGTTCTATGTCATACAAGGCTTTTTCTAGCCTAAAGCCGGTATCTAAAGATAAGCTATCCGTAAAATTATGTTTATTTAATAAAAACACAGAATGCGTTTGCTTTTCAAGATGAAAGTCGTGATAGGCAAGAACTTGGATTGTCATGGGGCCCATATGCTGAACACCTGAATCTACGTTTAGATCTCTATAGGCCTTATTTTGCATATATTCGTAGCCAAAAACCAGTTCTCCGTTTGAGTATTTATATCTACTTTTTAAATTCGCTCCTAACTTTCTATCCCAAACATATGGATTACCCTCGGGGAGATTAAATTCTAATTTTTGATAGCTTGGAGTAAAATGAATATCGAAATTGTCGCTTATTTTTACGTTGTAATTTATGTTGAGACTTTTTCTATTGTATTTAAATTTATCTCCTACTCTGCCCGTTGCGCGCCTATTTTCATCTAATTGGCTTTGTGTTCTTAAATCTGTTGATACCGAGCTCATTTTAAAGTAGCTAGGAGTTATAGATAAATTTTGATTATCAGAAATTTGATAATTTAGACCAAGTCCGACCGAACTGCTTTTTTCCTTTGCTCCATGCTTATAGCCGCCCGAATCTATCGTTTTAAAATTTCCTTTTAAAGAGAGTTTTTCTGTTACGCTCCCGCCGACGGCTAAATTTAAATCCTTATAACTATAAGAGCCTATCATGCTTGAAATTTCGGCGTAAGGTTTTTTAAAATTTTGCTTCGTAATAATATTAATGACGCCGCCGGTCGTTCCGCTACCGTAAAGAACGGAACCGCCGCCCGGAATTATTTCTATCCGCTCTATATCGTAAAGCGACATTAACCATGTCGGAGTCGTAGTAGTAGTGGCTTCGAGCATATTTATGCTTACTCCGTCTATTAAAATTTTAACTCTCGTGTCGGCTTTGTTTCCTTGTCCACGTATATCTATACCTTGCCCTACGGACGTAACGCCCGGAGCTTTATCTAAAACCTCGTTTAGGCTTCTATATCCTTTTTGTTGTATCTCGTCAGAGGTTATCACCGTCACGTTTCTAACCTCGTCTTTTAACGCGCTTTCAAAGCCAGTTGTGGTTATTACGGTGGCATCCAGCCTCGTGGCGTTGTTATCTGTGGCGCATAAATTTAGACTAGCTACCAGCGAGAGCGCGATAGCCTTTGAACCTGATTTTATGATCATAGTTTTTTCTCCTTGGTTAAATTTACAGGGAGATAAAACAGGGTTCATTTTCTATCCTTTGGGCTTTTTCTTGATATTTAGCTCGACGTTTTGCGTGCCGTTATCTTTTAAAATAGAGATCAAATTTACGACCTCGCCGTAGTTTATAGCTTCATCTGCATTTAGCTTGACGCTCTCTTTTTGCTTTGGGGTCAAATTTGCGATTTTAGCGGCTAGATCCGTCAAATTTAGGCTCTTTTGCTCGCCGTCTACGCTTAAAAGCACTTCGCCGTTAAGCAGATAAAAAACCTCGACGTTTTTGGTTTCTTTTTCGTCCAAATTTGACGCGCTTTGGGGTAGGGCGATGTCGATGTGGGCGAATTTGTTAAAAGAGGTCGTAACCATAAAAAACAGCAAAAGCACGAATATCACGTCTATCAAATTTAGCATCGAGATGCCGGCGTATCTGGCTTTATCTCTGCGGACATACTTCACAGCTTCTCCTTTCAAAACTGCGTCCAAACAGGCTCATAATGCGGTTTAGATCGTTTAAGATGAAATCTATCTTTTTGCTAATCATGAGAAAAAATATCACGCAAGGAATCGCCACTATAAGCCCAAAAGCCGTCGTATAAAGCGCCTCGGAGATACCTACGGCAACGAGCGGAGCATCCACTCCGCCGCTAAGTCCGCTAAAGGCCTTTATCATACCGACTATCGTGCCAAGCAGGCCTAGCTGCGGACTCGCGCTAGCGCAAAGGCCCAGTATCCACGTACGCCGCTCAAGCGAAGTTAGCTGCATGGATACGGCCTCCTCGGCGATGTAGTCGATCTGCGTTTTGCTCGCACCTTCGCCTAAATTTTCCGCGACGAAAAGCGCGGTTTTGGCAAGCGAGTTTTTGTAGCCTTTGCAAAACTCTTTGATTTTTGCGTAGTCGCCTTCTAAAATCAGATTGCAAAGCTTGATCTTAAACGAACTAGTCGCGTCTATCTCGGTAAATAAAAAATACGCTCCCTTTTCAAGAAGCACCGCAATACCGAGCACCGAGAGGCAAAATATCGGCCACATAAATATGCCGCCGATTTCTATATACTCAAACATTTTAATCCTAATATTAATTATCAAAAGCGGTTTATTATACCGCCGCTAACATTAATCGGTAATAAAATTCGGCAAGATTTCATAGCGTTAAATAACAAAATCCAAATAACATTTCGCAGAAAAACGTAGCGTCCAAAAAGGCAAATTTAGGGTACAGAGCCCTAAATTTAGCGGTTTAGTAAGTATATTTAAACTCTACGTAGTAGTTTCGCTCGTTTGCCGGGCTATACTCGTAAATGCCGGTTTGGCTGTTTTTGCCTTGGTAGTCGTAGTATTTTTTGTTAAAGAGATTTTTTACGCCTCCGGTTATGCCAAATCCATTTTTAAATTTATAAGAAACGCCCGCGTCCACGATGCTGCGAGAGGAGATGTCGTCGTAGTTTAGATCCTTTTTCTTGGAGTAAAATTTATAGTCCGCAAACAGGTGCAAGTCGCTCACGATCTCGTAGTCCGCGCCGAATATAAATTTGTGTTTTGAAACGTAGGGCACCTCTTTGCCCGCGTTATCGCCCTTTTTGATCGTCGCGTTTACGTAGGCGTAAGACTGGCTCAAAATCAGCCTATCAAAGACGTTTTGCCTGCTAAAAAACTCAAATCCGTAGCGTCTGGTTTTTGCGATGTTGTAGTATTTCCAAGCGTCTCCGTGATTGGCCCCTAGCTCGGGTAGGCTATCTCGTCGCTAGTATCGGTTAAAAACACGGTAGCGTTTATCGGCATGCTCGCGACGTGATCTTTTAGTCCGATCTCGTAGGTGTTAAATTTCTCGGACTTTAGATCGTTAAATTTGTACTGTTTGGTTACCTGATCCTTGTCGGTTAGCTGAGAAGGCGAGGGCGAGATGTAGCCGCGCTCAAATTTAAAATACACGTTTCCCGTGTCTGAGTATCTGAAATTGGGCGTAAACTCAAACGCGTGATTGGTGATATCTCTGCCGTCGCTTATGGCGTTGTAGCTGGTCATCGGAGGAAAAGGTATGCCGTTTCTAAAGCCCTTCATATCAGAAACCCTGCTCGCCTCGTACTGCGCGAGCTCAAATCTATACCCAAAGCTTAGATCGAAAAGCTTGGTAAATTTATGCTTTTCCATAAAGTAAAACGCGTGCGTGGTCTTTTCTAGATCGAGCGTCGTATCGTGCTTCATACTCATCACTGGCGACATTTTTACGGCATAGTGCGACTCTCTTTCGCCTTTGTTTTGCTCGTAGTCGTAGCCGAAGATAAACTCGCCGCTACCGTAGTCGAGTTTGTTTTTAAAATTTACGCCGTATTTTTTATCGCCGAAAAGCCCCTCCATCGGATAGCGTACGCCGCGAGCCGACTCGGTCGATGAGGTTTTGATTTTGATTTTTTGATAATACGGCATCAAATTTACCGAGTAAAAGTCGTTAAATTTGCCCTCGTAAACGGCGTTTACGTCGATTTTTTCGTTTTCAAAGAGCTTTGTTAAGCCGTTATTGGCGTTTTGCCTGCGGTTTTGCGAAACTTGATCCTGGGTTAGGGTGCTCGGATCGTTTCTTTTTGATTTAAATATGCTAGGCGTCAAATTTAGCGAGTGAGAGTCGTTAAATTTGTAGTTTAGTCCGCCGCTTAGGTAGTATCCGCGCTCCTTGTAGTCGTATCTGTAGCCTTTTTGACCGAAGGCCTTGCCGCTAAATTTTAAAAACAGATCCTCGCTCGCGTTTCCGCCGACGGCGGCTGCGGTGTCGCGGTAGCTATACGAGCCGATTTTTGAGCTTACGTTTGCGAAAAAATCTCGCGGTCTTTGTTTGGTGATGATATTTACCACGCCGCCTCTAGTGCCGCTGCCGTATAGCACGGCTCCGCCTCCGGGCATCACTTCGACCTGCTCGACGTCCTAGATCGCGATCAACTCAAGCGGTATGATGCCGTGCGCCGCATCGACCATATTTATCGGCACTCCGTTTAGCATGATTTTTACGGCCATGGTTGGCGTCGCGCCGTCTCCGCGCATGCCTTGTCCGCGCATATCTATGTTTTCGCCTAAGCTTGAGGTGCTGACGAAATCGACGCTAGGGATCTTTTCTACGAGCTCTTTTATCGTGCGGTAGCCGTAGGCCTCGATGTCTGTTTTGGTTACGACGAATATATTTCTGGTCTCTTCTTTTAGCGCGCTTTCAAAGCCCGTCGCCGTTACTATGGCGGCGTCAAGCGTGACGTTTTGGGTTTGCGCGTTTAGGCTTGCGGCTGCGGCTAGCGACAAAAGTATAAATTTGCCGCCTCGCGAGTTTGATATTTTTTTATTCATTTGAACTCCCTTTGATTTATCATAATTAATAATGATAAAAATTGTCGTTATTTTACTATTTTTGGTATTAATTAATAATTAAAATCAGTTTTTATAATTTTGATTTATTAATACGTAAATTCGAGCGGGATTTCGGGTTTAAATTTGCAGACGATTTTGCGCGTTTAAAGCGTAAAATATAAAAGGTTTTAAAATAAATTTGACGCGAAGTAAAATTTGAGGGTTAAATTTGGCGTAAAAGTAAGCAGACGCGGTAAATTTGCGCTCCTGCCAATGAGCAGAGGAGGTTTACCCCTCCATGCTGTTTACGATGTTTATGACCTCGTCGCGTAGGCTCTCGACCGTTAGTTCGGCTTTTTTCTCAAACGGTACGAAGACCTCGCCCCCATCGCAGGCGATATGCATGCCGTCCTCGGTGATATCGGTCATTTTGACGTTTTGCGGGTTCGTAAAGCCGCCGAATTTCGCGCACATATCCTCTGTAAGGCCGATGAAGTTATCGTTCATCATTCCTAACGCCATCTCTTTGGCTTCTCTTGCTTCCTCGCTTAGCTGCATTATGTCTCCTTGTTTAAAATGATATCCGTTATTTTAACCATCTTTAGCTGAAATTTGTCCTTGTATTTATATTCTAAAAAAAGGATCGCAAAGCAAATTTAAGGCAAGCCGGTCGCCGACAAGGACCGGTTTGCGAATTTTAATAAGTATATTTAAACTCTACGTAGAAATTTCTTTCCGCGGACGGGTAATAAACGCCCGCTCCTCTATTTGCCGCGCTGTCATAGTAGGAGTAATATTTTTTATCAAAGAGATTTTTGACGCCGCCGGACAAGGAGAAATTTTTAGTGAATTTATATTTTGCGGAGAGATCGACTAAGGTTTTTGCGCTCATGTATTCGTAACTGCTGTTTAAAATTTTGGAATAATTTCTCAAACTCGCATATATATTAAGCGTTTTGATCGGCGCGTAATCGACGCCCAAAACGATTTTTCTTTTCGCTACGTAAGGCAGCGACTTTGTTTCCTCTTTGCCTTGTCTCGTAAAAGTAGCCTTTGAATCTACGTAGCTAAAGGATTCGGTGAGTTTTAGTTTGTCGCTAAATAAATTTTGTTCCGCATAAAGCTCCAGTCCGCTACGCGTCGCTTTGTCTAAATTTATATATTCTCTTTCGAATATCCTTTGTCCAAGCCCGTGCAAGGGGTCTTTCCACTTTAAAAATATCATGTCTTTTGTGTAGGTTTTAAATACCGTAGCGCTGAAGAATTGATCAAAAATGGTATCTTTTATGCCTATTTCAAAGCTTCTAAAGGTTTCTGGTTTGAGGCCGTTAAATTTAAATTCGGTATGATTATCTACCTTTACGACGTCGACTAGCTCTTGAGGGGACGGGGAGACGAAGCCTTTTTCAAATTTAAAGTAGACGTTTCCGGTGTCCGAATATTTAAAATTCGGAATCACGTCAAAGGCGTGACTGTTAGTGTGTTTGCTTTGGTGAAAAGCCGGTCTTTTATTGGCCTTGCTTTCAGGCCTTTTTACGTCGTATAGGGCCCTTTCGTATCTGGCTCCGCCGCTAAGAGAGAACCAGTCGGTAAAATCGTGCTTTTCGACGAGATAGACGGAGTGTATCATTTTGCCGAGCTCATCGCCTTGGGATAGCTTGTCGAATATGTCTTCATAATCATATCCGAATACCAGTTCGCCGCTACCGTATTTAAATCTATTTTTCAAATTCGCCCCGTATTTTCTATCGCTAAATTTGGTTTGATATGAGCGTTTTACGCCACCGGCTCCTACGATTTCGCCTTCTTGGGTATATTTTGTTTTTAAATAATACGGCATTATGCGCGTTTGAAAGCTGTCGCTAAAATCGATCGAATAATCGATACTAAGATCGGTTTTGGTATATTTTTGCGGATCTTGCGTTTTGCCGGACTGTCTTCTATCTTGCTCGACTTGTCTCAATGTGAGCGGGCCACTTTGATTTTTCAGTTTTTGGGAGTAGTAGCTAGGAGTAATGGCGATATTTTGTTTATCGTTTATCTGATAATTGAGCGCTCCGCTGAAATAATGTCCTTTGTTTCTCTCTTCTTTTCTGTAGCTTTTCGAGTCAAAGCCTTTTGCGCTAAATTTTAAAAATAGATCTTCGCTAACGGGTCCGCCTATGCCAAAGGCGAGGTCGCGGTAGCTATAGGATGCAAGTTTGCTCGAAGCATTTACGTAAAATTTGCTCGGTTTTTTCTTTGTGATGATATTTATTACGCCACCGGTCGTGCCTCCGCCGTAAAGCACCGACCCGCCGCCGGGGATTATCTCTATCCTTTCTATGTCTTCGACGGCGATGAGGTTAAAAGGCGTCGTGATGTTGCCGTGACCGGCTTTTAATACGTTTAAATCCATCCCGTTTACTAGCGTCCTGACGTTTGTTTTGGCGTAGTCGCCTTGCCCCCTCATGTCTATCTCCTCAGCGCCGAATTCTCCGGAGTTCCTTATATAAATGCCGGGCGCTCTCTCAAGCACCTCCGTTACACTCGCGTAGCCGCGGTCTTTGATCTCTTCCGAGGTTATTATGTAGACGTTTTTGACCTCGTCTTTTAGAGGTGTTTCAAAACCGGTCGATGTTATGACGGTTTTTTCAAGTTTCGTATTTTCCTCGTCGGCTGCGTATAAATTTACGGCAACGATCAAAGACAAGATGTAAACTGCACTTTGGCGTCTGCAATATAGACCCTTTTTCATCGTTTTCTCCTTAAAAAATATTTTTATATAAATTTAGTAAGCGTAAATACAAATATATAAATATGGATTATAATATGCTCAAATATTATAACTTTATTCCTTAATTGATAATTAAAATTGATATTTATATAATATAAAATAACCATAAAATAACTGATAAATAATCAATAAAAACGAGCTTGATTTTAAAATGCAAAATTCTGGGATTAATCGGCGGTTATTTGCATTATTTTACGAACTACTAAGGTTTATAGGCGATGGCGAGTC
The DNA here is from genome assembly GCA_963525055.1 of uncultured Campylobacter sp. GTDB lineage: Bacteria > Campylobacterota > Campylobacteria > Campylobacterales > Campylobacteraceae > Campylobacter_A. The sequence goes on from CAURKE010000016.1 coordinate 8,421, forward strand.
ATTTTATTTTGCCTATTTGCCCGTTGCGTATCTCGTAAATTTTATCCGCCGCGTCAAAATACGCATCGTCGTGGCTGATCGCAAAAACAGTGTAGCCTTGCGCCTTTAACTCGGGCAAAAACTCTACGTAAAAATGCCGTCTAAACTCTGGGTCTTGATCGGCCGCCCACTCGTCAAGGATCAAAAATTTGCGCTTTTCAAGCAGCGCCGCGACCATCGCGAGGCGTTTTTTCTGGCCTTGGGAGAGATTTAGCGTGCTAAAAATCCCATCCTTGACGCTTACTTGATTTTCTATCGACATCTTTTTTAGCAGCTCCTCTATCAGCGCCAGATCGTCGCTCATTACTTCGTCAAAGAGATAAAAGTCGCTAAACACCGCGCTGATAGTGTTTGCGTAGCTTTTTAAATTTGACTCGGTGATTTTAACGTCATCTGCAAACATCTCGCCGCTTTTTGGCGCTAGAAGTCCCGCTAGGATCATAAATAGCGTACTTTTGCCGCTGCCGTTTTTGCCGATCAAAAACACCGTCTCGCCGCGCCTAATCTCTAAATTTATATCCTTTAGCGCAAATTCGCTCCCCTCGTCGTAGGCGAAATTTATATCTTTTAGGCGCAGTTTTTGCCAAATTTGCGGAGCCGTCTCGCCTAGCTCAAATTCCGGCTCAAAGGGCGCTAGGTCTAGCTTTTTTAGCCGCTCGTACGCGATACGCGCGCGAAATACGCTAGGCACGGAGTAAAGCAGCATCATAAGCGGCGCTCGCAAAAAAAGTATCGCTAGCGCAACCGTGATCGCATCCTGCAGGCTCGCAGCGTCGTAGGCTAGGCAAAAATATATCTCGATGCCCACGGCGCCTAGCATCACGGTGTTTAGCCAGTTACTCATAAAGGATTGATGGATCTCGGCTTTTACGATGTTTTCGCGCAGGCTTTTTGCGTTTGGGATAAAGCGGTCCCAAAAAAGCCGCTTCGCGCGGGCTAAATTTAAGCTAAGCTCCCTATGCCCCTCGATGCAGGTCTGATAGTCACGGTATAGCGCATCCTCGCCGTTACGGCATTGTTCGTAGTATTTGTGGATATTTTTGA
>CAURKE010000017.1:0-9479 GCA_963525055.1 uncultured Campylobacter sp.
TCATCGTCAAGGCTTACAGGAGCTGGAGCTGCCTCAACTTTTGGAGCTTCTGCAACTACAGGAGCGTTTTTAGGAGCAAAACCTACTGCGAAACCTAGAGTATAGAATAGGTTGTGGTCGCCATGGTTAAATTTAATAGCATCTACAGCTTCAGCACGCAATGCGAAGTTGTCTGTGATTTGGTATCTTAGGCCAAGACCGTATTGACCAAAACCGCCGTCGTCATTTTTTACAAATTTTCTTGAAACGTCCTCATATCCTGCGCCAAGCAAACCATAAAGAGATAGTTTTTCAGTTAAACCGAAATCCTTAATAGCGTTAACGAAATATCTAGTAGCTTTACCGTCTACGCCATATTCTCTTATTTTGTTAGTGTGGCTAAGTCCAAGCTCAACATGATCTAAGAAGAAATTCTCAAGGTTTCTTCCTATTCTTAAGCCAATAGCAGACTGCTCATTGACTCCTAGATTTCCCTCAGGGTGAACTCCGCCGATGGTTGGAGTTAATTCATATTTGTAAGCTGAATCAGCAGCAAAAAGAGCTGTAGCAGCAACTAAAGCAATAGCAATCTTTTTCATAGAAAATCCTTTCAAGTGAAATGTATGTTTCAATGATAACACAAAAATTATAAATTTCGTTTTAACATTTGATATCTGCAAGTTTACAAAAAACCAACCGCAAATATCAATGCGCCTTAAATTCGCACCGCTCTCAAAACTATTATCGTTTAGAGAATTGCGGGCTTCTTCTAGCTTTTCTTCTACCGAATTTCTTACGCTCAACAATGCGTGAGTCGCGAGTTAGTAGGCCTTTTGGTTTTAGAGTTGCTCTAAAGTCGGTATCAAATAGAGCCAATGCTCTTGATATGCCGTGTCTTAGCGCCTCAGCCTGAGCAGAATATCCGCCGCCTAGAGTCGTTGCGGTTACATCTACAGAACTCTCTTGTTTTGTTAAAAGTAGAGGTTGAACTACTTTTAGCTTGATAGCCTCGTGTCCGCCGAGCCAAGTGTTTAGATCAAGTCCGTTTACTAAAATTTTACCGCTGCCCGGTTTTAGCCAGACTTTTGCTACGGCAGTTTTTCTTTTACCGGTTGCATAAACTTTCGCCATGATTATTTTCCTTCTTTTTTAGCTATTTGAGCCGTGTGCGGATGCTCGCTGCCGGCGTAAACTTTTAGTTTTTTTATCATCTCTCTGCCGAGTTTTGTTTTTGGAAGCATTCCGCGAACGGCTAGCTTGAACAGTTTTTCAGGTTTGTCAGCCAAAAGCTCGCCGAATTTCTCGCTCTTTGTGCTACCAAAATATCCAGAATGGCGGTGATAAAGCTTTTGCTCGGCTTTATTGTTGCCCGTAAATTCGGCTTTAGAAGCGTTGATTATGATAACGTAATCGCCGCAATCGACATTCGGAGTGAAATTTGGTTTATGCTTACCGCGAAGCAGCGTAGCTACCTCGGTTAGCAATCTACCAAAACGCTTGCCTGCCGCGTCAAGCACGATCCACTCGCGCTCCACTTCGTTTGGTTTTGTTATTTTCGTCATTTCTTACCCTTTAGATAATTTTAAGTCGTGATTGTATTCAAATGCACCTTACAAATAGCTTAATTTAAGCTATATTTAAATATCAATACTTCGAATTTCGTCCCGCAGAGCGTAAAATATCGCCGCCCTCACGCTCAAATTCGGATAAATTTGAGCTAGTATTTTTTTATACTCCTCAACCTGCGCGACATTTTCATCTATATTTTTATCGCTCGTTTTGTAGTCGATCACGCAGATTTCGGTTTCGTCTAAGCAGAGCAGATCGAGCTGCTTTAGCATGCCCTCAAAGCGCAATGGCTGTTCTTTAAACACCCTTTTTGCTTGCGTCATTTGCTTAAATTTAGGCTCGTTTATCAAATTTAGCCCGCGCGCGTAAATTTCATCCAGCTCGCCCTCGTCCAAAAATTTATGAAAAGCGTTTCGCATCGAAATTTGCGCCGTTTTTAGCGAGTCCTCGTCAAATTTTTCCGCCATTTCTAGCAGATAGTGCAGTGCCAGGCCAAAATAAATCGCCTTTTGATTTTTACCCTCGGTTTTGGGCGTTTCGTCTACGATTTGCTTTGATATTTGAGCTAGCTCTATAGGCTCAAATTTGCCCGCTGACGTCAAATTTCGCGCCTTGCTAGGCGTTGGCTCGCCGAAGCTAAAATCAACCAAATTAAGATACTCTATAACCTCGCCGCTACTCTCATACGCCCCAAAAAAGCTCGGATTTCTGCCGTTTGCGTCCGTTTTTTTAACGATGATTAGCCCGCCAATCGCCCGTGTTAGCGCGACGTAGAGCTTGTTCATATCCTCTTCGCGCTCGAGCCGCGCCGCCTTTTCTTTTAGTATTGCAAAATCTTCGTCGATACACTGTTTTTTGACGTTATGGCGCACCTGCCAGGAGCCCGTATCCGCATCGTATTCCGCGATGAAATTTGACCCGTCGTGCCGCCCTGCGCCCATTTTATCGCACACGATCACGTTTTCAAACTCCAGCCCCTTTGACTTATGCACGGTCATGATTTTCACGCCCTCGCCGCTTTTTGCGCTCGCTTTTGCCTCAAATCTACCAAGATTATAGATAAACTCGGTCAAATTTGAATAAGGCTGCGCCAGTTCCAGCAGCCGCAAAATGTCCGCGTCGCTCATATCTACGCCGAGCTTGCCCGCCAGATAGTGCAGGCTCTCAAGCGCCGATTTTTGCGGATTTACGCTTAGTTTTACGGCGTTTACGTCTAGGATCGCTTCGGTATTTAGCTTGTAAATTCGCTCGCCGAATAAGCAAAATTTAGCGTATTCCGCTACCGCGCGCGCGTTTTTGCTAGCTAGTAGCGGCATCACGCCCTCGCTCACGCTTTTTACGCCCGCTTCGTCAAGTAAATTTGCGATTTTATTTATGTCGTCGTTTTTCCAGCAAAGCACGGTGATATCATCCTCGCAGACCCCTTTTCCAAGCAGAAATTTAACCTGCTGCGCCGCCTCTGCCGCTACGTCATCGCCGCTGCTTACCCGCACGAATCCAAGATCATCAGCCTCCGCCTCAAAATACGGCATCTGTCCCACCAAATTTACCCGCTCGCCCTCTTTTTGTGGCGTTCTTTGCGGTTTAAAATTTTCGATCTTACCTGCAAATACGGCGTTCGTAAATCTAACCAGCGCCTTTTTACTGCGGTAATTTACCTCCAAATTTTGCGCTTTGATCTGCGGAAAATCTCGCATCAGCTTACCGAAAAGCTCCTTTTTGCCGCCGCGAAAGCGGTAAATGCTCTGCTTTACGTCGCCGACGTAAAAAAAGCTGCCAAGCCCGTTTTGTCCGTATCCGGCGACGATCTCCTCGATGAGCGGACGCATGATCTCGTACTGCGCGACGTTGGTGTCTTGAAACTCGTCGATGAGCAAGTGATTTATCCGTCCGTCGAGCCTAAAATAAAGCATCTGCGCGTCCGTCTCGCCGCCTCGTAAAAGCTCGTAAACCAGGCGCGTCACGTCGCTAAAGGCAAGCGAATTTAGCCTTTTGTTTAGCGAGATTTTGCACTCTTTATAGATTTTTAAAAATCTAGCAAGCTCGGCGATTTTATACTCCTCCAGCGCGTCAAAATAGCGCTTTAGCCGTGCTTTTAGCGTAAAAAACATCTCGTCGAGCTCGGGTGTATAAATTTTAGAAAACGTGCGATAATCAAGGCTCGCGCGCGACATAAAAGAGCGAGCCAATATTTCGCCAGGACTTCCCTCTTTTACGGCGTTTTGCGCGTCTTTACCTCCGCCTCTAGCTAGGACGTACTCACGCATATTTTTTAGCGCTTCTGCAACGCCGCTTTCGTTTGGAAACGCCGCATTTTCGCTGCTTTTTAACTCGCCGAAATTTTCGTAAAACATCTCTAAGCTCTCAAAAAAGCTACTCTGACTGCGCTCGGCCGTCGCTATCAAATTCGCAAGCGCTTTTAATAGCCGCATGTCCTTGCTCACGCTCGCGACGAACTCGCTCCGCTGTAGCTCGTTTAAATTTTCGCTCACTTCAAAATCCGCGCTTAGCCCCAAATTTAAACAAAAGCTTCGCAAGATGCCGACGAAAAACGAGTCAAACGTGCCGATTTTTAGATCGCTTTCTAAAAAATGCGTCGCCCGCGCGTCGCGCATGGCTAAAATTTCATCCCTGCCCGCGCCCAAAATTTGCTCCAGCTCGGCTAGCTCCGCGCCCTTTTCCTCGAGCCGCAAAAAGGTCTGCACGATGCGCTCTTTCATCTCATTAGCGGCCTTTTTGGTGAAGGTCAGCGCCGTGATCTCGCGCGCGTCGGCGCCTGATAGCAAAATCGCGATAAAACGCACGCTAAGCGCAAAGGTCTTGCCGCTGCCCGCACTCGCCTCGAGGGCCAAAAACGGCTTCATAGCTCGCCTTTCACTAAAATTTTATAGTCTTCGTATTCGCTCATCGCGCCCTTCGCCTCCGCGAAATTTATCGGCGTGTCGTTGATGGATTTTAGCTGTTCGATCGCCTCTGCAAGCGCATCCGTGCTAGCCTCGCCCGCCACCAAATTCATATTATCTTTTAGATCATAAAAATACCCCTCGCAAGGCCTACCCACGAGCGCTTCGTAAAATGGTAGTTGCAAGGATTTGGCGTCAAATTTCCCGCTTTTATAGTCAATCACCGCTAGCTCGCCGCCGCGCCCGTCTATGCGGTCGATTTTGCCGGTTATGCGCACGCCTGCAAACACGCTATCAAGCTCTTTTTCAAGTCCCTGCACGCGCCATCCCGCCTCATATCTCGCGTCCTCTACGGCCTTAAATTTTTCCATCTTTATCATCGTTATCTCGCGCTCTAGCGGCGGCGTGTTTAGCCCTCTTAGCACCGTTTCAAATTTACCCAGATCAAATCTCTCAAATTTAGAATAATACTCAAAAAGCGCCCTATGTAGCGAGTTGCCAAAGTCCGCCGTGGACGTCGTTTGCGGCATCACGGGCGGCTTTACGTTCAAAATATATCTGTAATAATACCGCCGCGGGCACTGCAAATAGGTGTTTAGCCTGCTAAAAGAGAGCGGGATAGCGAAAAAATCGTGCTTGACGATGATATCCTGCTCGAAAATTTTAGGCTTTGCGGGCGTTTTTCGCGTAAATTTTATCAAATTTTGTGCTCGCGGATTTTCGCTCGACGTTTCGTTTTGCGCGGCGTTTTCGTCAAATTTACTAGCTAAATTTGCGCCCGAATCTAGCTCGCCCTCCGCGTCAAATTCAAACAAACTCCGCTCTTTGGCGGTTTTTGTTTGTCCCGACTTAGCCTCGTTCCTTTCGTCAAGATGCGGGTTTATCTCGCCGTCAAATTTCTGCTCGTCCGCAAAACCGGCCTTTGCGTCAAATTCGCCGTTAAACAGCGCCGCATAGCTCTCGTCGCTAAATCTCGCGTCCTCCACGGCGTTAAATTCGCTAAGAAATCTCGACGCGATTTTCTCCTCGTTTGCCGCGTAGCATATCGCCGCTTTTTTCGCGCCGCCGATTAGGCTCTCGTAGTAAAATCTCTGCAAATTTTCGCGGTCGACGTAGCTGATGAGGCCCGCTTTTTGGCGCACGCGCGAGCTTAAAAACATCTCGTTTACGCTGCGTTTTGGCACTAAATCGTCGTTAAAATCAAGCACTATGACGCCCTCAAATTTTAGTCCACGACTCTCCAAAACGCCCATGACGCCGATCTTGCCGCCGCCTACGTGATCAAGCCTAAGCCTGGCTAGCTTTATCAAAAATATCTCGCAAATTTGACGCAGCGTAAAGCTAAAATATCGCGCCAAACTCTGCGCGTAAAATAGCTCCTCACGCGTTTTTTGCGCGGCGGCGGGGTCGCTCTCAAGCGCCAAAATCTCCTCCATAAGCGCCCTAAAATCCTCAAACAAACAAGGCGCCTCAAAGCCGTTTTTAAATTTCTCAAATAGCTCGGAGTCGACGCCAAATTCATGCAGATTAAACTCGAATTCGTTAAAATTCGGGTAGTTATCTTCGTTCAAATTTACGCGGATTTTGTCGTTTATCGCGGTTACTAAGCACTTTAAAATTTGAAAAAACCGCGTGCGCGTGAAGCTCTCGCCCATCGCAAAGTTAAACATCTTACCGCGGTCGTGCAGGCGCAAGATCTCGGCAAAGCTCTCGTCAGGCAAGATAACGGCGATGTTTTCGGGCTTAATGCCCTCGGCGACGAACTCGCTAGCCTTTGCCATCGCGTAGGCCACCTGCAAACTCCTAGCGCCAAAGCTCCTTTTTAAAACGAGCCGATTTTTGCGCACGGAGCCAGTTTTTCTTAGCTCGCGCGTGCTCAAATTTAGCTCAAATTCGCCGTATAGGCTAAACTCGCTCGCCTCAATCCCGGAGATTTCAGCCAGTTTTGAGATCAGTTTTTTGTTAAATTTGCTGGTTTGAAAGATAATTTTTAACGTCGTTAGCTTTGCGATCTCGCTAAACAGCTCCCACTCAAATTCGCTCAAAAAGCCGTCTACTTCAAGATAAATTTCGCGAAATTCCCTCACAAACCCGCCGTTTAACTCGTAAATTTCAGGCAGCGCGATACCGTCGTATAGATTTTCGGCAGCGAGCAGCTCCTTATAGCGCGCGAGCACCACCTCGAGGATACCCAAATGCTCCTCGTAATCGGCGTAAATATCGCTAAATTTCAGATCCGCCACGCTCTTTTTGCTGATGGCTAGCTCCTTAAAAAAGCTAAAAAGATAGTCATTGTTTTTCAAAAACGCGAAAAACTCGGACGGGATACGCAGCCGCTCGGAGGCCTCCCTCACGCTCGCGCAGGCTCGCTGCATCAGCACCAGCGCGTACGTCTCATCCGCCTCAAAGCGCCCGGGCACCAGCACGGCTTTTTGCTCAAACTGCGCTATCGTCATGGCCTTTGGCACGAGTTCGTTTTGAAATTTCGCGTTAAATTCGCGGATCTTTCGCGAGTTGGTAAAGATATAAAGTTTGTCTAAATTTTGCATAGAAGCTCTTTGTTTTTTGGCGAAATGATAGCCCAGAGCGGCTGAAAATCAAAGAAAACTAGCGCGCTTCGAAGTTAAATTTATAAAAACCCGTGTCGTTTGAGTCGGATATTTTTAGCAGAATTTGCCATCTGCCTTTTTTTGGGAGCGTCACGGGCTGCGTTTTTAAAATTTGTCCGTCAAATTTGGCGTCTAAATTTTGATTTTGCTCGTTCGTCGCGGGTCTGGTTAGTAAAATCTCGTGCGTGAAATTTGGAGTTTGCGAGCCGTTTTTAGGCGCGACGGCGATCGCAAAATGCCCGCTTAGCCCGTCAAATTTAGCCTCAAATTTAAGAGCGTACTTGGCGTCAAATCTGCGCTGGCTAGCTTCGATCTCGTTTATATTTTCATCGACGTTTTGGTAGCGCTCAAAGTAAAAGCCATCCATCTCCACGGGGTTTTTGACGGCCAGAATAATGGTCGCTACGCAGGAGGCGACTATCAAAATAAGCGAGCCGACGATAGCGTGAGGCCAGTAGTTTTTAGCCATTTTCCCTCCTAAATTTTCTAAACGCAGCAGCGAAAATAACCAGAGCGATGGAGCCGTAGATAAAAATCCTAAATGCATCAAGCGTGCGACGGTTTTGGCTACCGATAGCGTTTTGTAGGGCGACGCCCCTGCTCGCAGCGATCTGCTCGGCAAGATCGGCGTAGCCGTTTAGCACGGCGGCGTTAAAGATATCTTTGCCGTTTTTAGACGCTAGTATCGGCAAAATCGAGCCCGAGCTAGGATACGGGCTTAAAATTTTCTCTTTATCAAAAAGCTTAAGCGTCTGGGAATCGGCAAAAATTTCCACCTTGTGTTCAGCCTTAGCAAGCATCAAAAGCGCGTAAGGCGGAGGCAAATTTAGCTGTGCAGCGGCTTCTTTTAGTGTTTTGCCATCCAAGCTCTCATAAACCGCAACCCCCGCAAACACGCCGCTTTTGCTCACTAGCTCCTCGCCCAAAACCGCGATTTTCTCGCTCACGGCCGGGCTTAGGATGTTTTGATTTACTAAAACTATCTCGCGAGGTAAATTTGAGCCCTGCAAAGTCGCCGCGTAGCAAAAAAGAAAAACGACGATAAAATTTGCAAATTTGAGCACAGAAAAGCGGCAAAGTGCGCTCAAATTTAAAAAGCCCCTTGTAAATTTAACGCCTCGCATAAAAACGAGCGCAGTCAAATTTGAGCGAGTAGAATTTATAAGCTTCATCGGCCTAGTCGCGTATTTTCGCACAAAATGCAAAGCGTACCGCTTAAATTTAAGCCTAAAATTTGAAAAGAAGCGGCCGAGTTTCCGCTCCTTGATTTATCAAATTTCATCCCACAAAAAGGTGATTTGGCGTTAGCACCGCCCACGCCGCGATGAGGGCGGTCGCGATGAGGCCCGCGACGATAATTTTTTCTAAAACCGCTTGCATGACTACTCCTTCACGCGCACTTGCTTGGCGTTATCCGCGCTTTTCATCTTTAGCTCGGAGGCGTTTAGCGAGTAAGGCTTTTGCGCGACTTCTTGCTGCAGCTTGATCGCGTAGTACGTGAGTGCCGCCAGGATCGCTAGCAGCAGTCCGGTCGCGATGAGTAGCCCGGTCACTCCGTGTAGACCGAAAACGTTTCGATTCGTGTTTTCCATTTATTCTCCTTTAGAAAGCGAGATGACGTACTCGCCGACGGCTTTTTGCTGCAAGGCGTTTAGCCTGCCGTCGCTAAATTTAGGCATCGTACCGATAGCGCCCTTTTTGCCGCGCTGTAGCACGTCCTCGACAAATGACGCCGTGCCGTATTTAGATAGATCGGGACTCATGCCCTCCATGCCTTTGCCGTCCTCGCCGTGGCAGGCTGCACACGCCGCAAATAGCTCCTTACCGCTAGCTACCAAATTTTCGTTTTTGGTCTTTTTTATGCCTGAAATTTCTTTAGCGATGTAGGCCGCGATCGCCTTTGCGCCCTCCTCGTCAGCCATACCGGCAGGCATCTCGCCCATCGGATACTCTAGGCCTTTTGAACCGTTTATTATCGTATCATATATCCCCTCTTCGCTGCCCCACTTGGAAAGGTCTGCGGCCTTGCCGTTTATACCGTCGCCCGTTATGCCGTGGCAGGAGGAACACTGCACCAAAAAAAGGCTTTCGCCCATGGCGTGAAGCGTCTTAGCGTCCACATTTGCGAAGCGTTTTTCAAATTTAGCGTTTGCGGCGGCGACTTCTTCGTTGTATTCGCCGATTTGCGAGTAGGAGTTTACCGGATAGCCGGCGATCATATACCACAAGGCCCAGACGATACATATCGCATAAACTATCGCCCAGCCCAGCGGCAGAGGGTTTTTATACTCGCCTATGCCGTCCCAGCTATGCTCGCTAAGCTCGCCGCCCTCTTTGGCGATCTTCATCTGTCTTACGTATCTGCCCGCCACGAACGCCGTTAGCGCGACGATAGCGACTGCGCCGACGAGAGCGAGTA
>CAURKE010000018.1:0-9160 GCA_963525055.1 uncultured Campylobacter sp.
CGCCCCGCACGTAGTAACGATCCAAGAGCTTGAGTGGAGTATCTATAAGGACGAAAACGTCTCGTCCGATCGCCTGCGCTCGCTCGTGCGTCAGCTACGCGCGAAGCTACCCTTTGAGCTAATCAAAACCGTGCGCAGTATCGGGTATAGTTTGGAGGAGTAGCTAAAGCTTAGGCAGGATCACTTCTTTTTGCGCGAGCCTTTCAAATGTGCAGACGTCGCCGTAAATTTCAGTCAGCAGCTCGTCGTTTAAGACCTGTGCGACGCTGCCTTTTGAGACGATCCGCCCGTCGCGGAATACTATCACTTCGTCGCAAAACCAAAGGATGTGGTTTGGCTCGTGCGTGCAGATGACGATCGTTTTGCCGCCCGCAGCGATCTTTTTTAAAATTTTCCAAAGCGTGATCTGGTTTTTAAAATCAAGCGCTGACGTAGGCTCGTCAAGCAGTATGAGCGGCGTATCCTGCGCGAGCGCCCTAGCGATAAAAACGAGCTGCCGCTGTCCTCCGCTAAGCTCGTTCATCTTTTTATCGGCTAGATGTGAGATACCGATAAACTCCATCGCCTCGCTCACCGCTCTTTTATCATCCTTACTAAAGCCAAACAGGCTTTTTGCATGCGTAGAGCGCCCCATCAGGACGATGTCTCTAACGAAAAACGGAAAATGCAGCTCGGTGTGCTGCGCTACGTAGGCGATGTTTTTAGCCATCCAGGCGGGGCTTTTGTGCTTCGTGTTTTGCGAATCTACGTAAATTTCGCCCCCTTTGATACTTAGAAATTTCATACAGCAGTTAAAAAACGTGCTCTTGCCGCTGCCGTTGGTGCCCAAAAGCCCGCATATGCTGCCTCTTTTGATCTCGATGCTTACATCCTCAAGACCAAATCCGCCGTAGCTAAAGGATAAATTTTTCGTTTGCAGTATCATTTTAACAGCTCCTTTGCCTTGCTTCTTAAAAGCGCGATGAGAAAGGGCGCGCCCACTAAAGAGGTTATGATGCCCACGGGAATCTCGGCCATCGCTACCGTGCGCGCGAGCGTATCGCATACGAGTAGATACAGTGCTCCTATGAGCCCCGATAGCGGCAGCACCCATCTGTTATCAGGGCCGCTTATGAGGCGCGCGACGTGAGGCATGATGAGCCCTATCCACGCGATGATGCCCACGTTTGCCACGCATACGGCGGTCATCAAGGTAGCGATCGTTATAAAGATAAGCTTGTATTTTTCGGGATTTATGCCGAGGCTTCTTGCTTGATCGTCGCCTAGGCTTAGTAAATTTAACTTCCACGCAAGCGTGCAAAGTGCTACAAAGCAAACTCCCGTGACCGAGGCGATCTCGCCTAGGCTTTGCCATTTGGAGTAGTACAGCCCGCCCATCATCCAAAATGTAATCTCTCTTAGCTACGCGTCCTCGCTTACGTATTTTACGATCGATACGCACGCAGAAAATATCGAGCTTACGATGACACCGGATAAGATAAGTCCCACCACAGGCACTATACCGCCGTTTTTTGCGAGCGTGTAGGACAAAAACACCGCGAAAAACGAAAAAGCAAACGCGCTTAAAGCGATATTAAAAAATATGCCAGAAAACAGTATCGCTAGCGCCGCACCCAGGGCCGCGCCCGAGCTGGCTCCGAGTATAAAGGGCTCAACGAGCGGGTTTTTAAAGCAGGCCTGATATATCGCGCCCGCGTTTGAAAGCGCGAAGCCCACTATCACGGCAGTTAAAATTCTAGGCATTCTGATTTCAAAGATGACGGTTTGATCCATCTTAGAGATGCCTGCGGCGGGGATATCAAAAATTTTCAAATTTAAAACATCTAAAATTTTAGCGATCGAAATTTTATAATCCCCGAGCATGAGCGCCGCGATCATACAGAGCAAAAGCGCGCCCAAAAGAACGAATAAAAATAGTAAATTTGACTTAAAAGCGCCTGGCTTAAAAGTCATTCTCTACCGTCCAGTCTAAAATTTGCTCGCTTCTAAGCGCCTTTGCCTGCTCCTCGCTCACGCCGTAAACGTCTTTGTAAAAATCGATGACGAATTTATGAACTTTGATGTCTGAAAAGAGCTGCGGATAGGCTGCTTTTGCGATTATTAGGATGTCTATCGGGTACTCCACGCGGCGCGCGCAGTTCATCGGCGACCACGGCATGGCGTAAACGCGCTTGTTTTTGATCGCTTTTAGCTCCTCTAGCTTTTCAAAATCTGCCGAATTTAAAAGCTCGCTTGCGGGATGGTAGCCGTTTGAGGTCGGCAGCACGATGACGTCGGGATCTATCGCGTAAAGCTGCTCGGTGCTTAAGATCACGTTTGAACCGTCGCCTCTAAATGCGTTTTTAGCGCCCGCGATATTTTCGATGATGAAGGATTCGGGGGTATTTACGCCGTAAGCGCTCGCCACGCCGCCGTTTTTGCGGATGTTTGGATTAAGCCCCATGTAGAGCATGCTGACCTTTTGATCCTCTTTTAAATTTGCCGTGCGCTCCTGCACGAGTTTTTGAGTTTTATCGAGGTATTCAAAGAGTTTTAAGGCCTTGTCTTTTTGTCCGAATATCTCTCCAAGCACTCGCATCTCCTCTTGCATAGTTGCGATTTCAGCGCCTCTTGGAGCATAGATCACCGCAAGCGGGATGCCCAGAGCCTCAATAGTGGCGATCGTTTTTTCTACCGCGTCTTTATTTGAGCCGCGCAGCGTGCAGTCTCCGATACGAAGGATCACTAGCTGCGGATTTTCGTTTGCTAAAGCCTCGAAATTTATGACGTTTCCTTGCGGCGAATTTACGCACGGCAGATCATTTAGCCACGGATGGAGGTACTTCATGACGTTCCATCCGCGAAGAGTGTAAGCTTCGCCAGCTTTGGTGGTGAAGTCGTATTTGTAGTCTCGCTTCATAGACCACGAGCCGATGAGCTTGACCTTATCAATCACGCCAAGATGCGTCATGACGCTCTCCACAAACCCGTCATCGATCGTAGCAACTCTCTCAAGCGGAGATGCGATCTTGACCTCCGTGCCGCGCATATCTTTTACGCTAAACTCGCCGCCCAGCGCCAAGCCAAGCGCGAGCAAAAAACCGAGTATAAATTTCATAAAAGCTCCTTTTGGAAGGTAAATTTAACTTCGTCATTATAGCCTAGTATGATGAAATTTAAATTAATATTACTGCAGGACTACAAAAACATAAAATTTAAAATAAGCCGTTTTGGGTATAATTTTCAAAAATTTCGGAGCGATAAAATGGATAGAAAAGAGCTTATAGGCGGCGTAAAACGCATCGTCGTAAAAATCGGCACCTCCACGCTGGCAAACGTGGACGGCTCGCTAAACGAGGACAAAATCAAACAAATCGTGGCAAATTTAAGCGAACTAAACGAGAACGCCGAAGTAGTCTTCGTAACCTCAGGCGCCGTAGGTGCGGGCATGGGGCAGATGAAGCTCGCGCACAAGCCAAAATCCATCGTCGAAAAGCAAGCGCTTGCGGCCATCGGGCAGGTCTCGCTCATCCATCTTTATCAAATTTTATTTTGGGCGCACGGCAAAACGATCGCGCAGCTGCTGCTAACCAAGGACGACTTTAGCGACCGCCGCCGCTACCTAAATATGCGCAGTGTCCTGCGCTCCTTGCTCGCTAAAAAAATCATACCCGTCATCAACGAAAACGACCCCGTCGTGGGCGAGGGAATAAGGGGCGTAAAAGTCGGCGACAACGACACGCTAAGTGCGCTGGTTGCGGGATTAATCGAGGCTGATTTGCTCGTGATTTTGACCGATATCGACGGGCTATACGATAAAAATCCTAGCGTTTTTGCGGACGCTAAATTTATAAATTTGGTCGAAAATTTAGATGATAGCATTAGAGCCGCTGCAGGCGCGGAGGGTAGTAAATTTGGCACCGGCGGTATGCGCACCAAAATAACCGCAGCCGAAATGGCGACCAAAAACGGCACGCACCTCATCATCGCAAACGGCGCGGATCCGCGAAATATAGTCCGAGCTGCGCAAGGCTGCGAGGTCGGGACGCTCTTTTTGGCGGGTAAAAATAGGATAAATTCGCGTAAATACTGGCTCGCCTACTCGGCCGCAGATAACGGATCCGTCGCTATCGACGCGGGCGCAGCTAAGGCGCTAAAAGAGGGCAAAAGCCTGCTAGCAGTCGGCATCCGTGAGGTCGTGGGCGAGTTTGAGCGCGGCGAAACGCTCGCTATCAAAGACGCAAGCGGCCGGACGCTGGCTCGCGGCATAACAAACTACTCCTCGGCCGAGCTAGCCCTCATAAAAGGGCGCAAGAGCGAGGATATCGAGGCGGTTCTTGGCTACAGATACGAGGACGAGGCGCTGCATATCGACAACATCGCGCTGATTTAGGTTAAATTTGACGGTTGATTTTTGAGCGCGCTTTAAAATACGGATAAATTTAAGGAAAAAAATGAACGAAAAAGAAGCGGCGAAAACCAAATTCGGGCGCGACCCTGCGGCGCGTAAAAGCTTATTTGAGAGAGCGATTTTAGCAGGCTGGGCGCCGTTTTCGCTCGGGGTCTTATTTTTTGCCGCGCTTGGGGTCTGGGCGTTAAATTTGAGCACGGACGAGATTTTAGAGTTTAAATTTTGGCTGCCTTTTATCCGCGGCGTGCGGGTTTTTGCGCCGTTTTTGGACGACTTTGCAAACAACGGTGCGAGCCTAAACGTGCTTGCTTTTTACGCCTGCGCCGCGCCGTTTTGGATATGCTTTTTTGCCGCCGTCTTTTGTCTAAACTACGGCCGCGCGGACGTCGGAGGGGTAAATTTGATCGTCGCGGTCGCGAAATTCGTCGTGCTCGGCGGTTTTTGCTTTCTCGCGCTTAGCGGGCTGCTCTTTGCGCCCGAGGGCATGGGCGGCAGATGGGGCGTTTACGTGCGATTTGACAACTACTCCCTCGCAAACGACAGCGCGCTTTATAACTTAGCCGCAGGGCTGGGTATCGGCTTTGTATTTGCGAGCTTTGCGCACGTGGCGTGCGATTTGATTTATAGATTAAGGAGCGAAAATGAACGAAATTTTAGAGATCTGTAAGCGTGCAAAGGCCGCTTGCGGCGAGCTTTTAAGGCTTGATAGTAGGGCTAAATTTGAAATTTTAAACGCCGTGGCGGACGAGCTGCTCGCGCAAAAGGACGCGATAAAAGTGGCAAACGCCAAAGACCTTGAAGGCGGTGAGAAATCGGGACTTAGTGCGGCGCTGCTCGATCGTCTGCGACTAACAGACGCCCGAATCGAGGCGATGGCGCAGGGCGTGCGCGAGGTGGCGGGCTTTGCCGAGGTCGTAGGCGAAAATCTAGGCGGCTGGAGCCATCCAAACGGCATGCAAATCAGCCGCGTGCGCGTGCCGCTGGGGGTGCTCGGTATCATCTACGAGAGTCGCCCAAACGTCAGCATCGACGCGGCGGCTCTGGCGCTAAAAAGCGGCAACGCGGCGATCCTGCGAGGCAGTGCTAGCGCGCTAAATTCGAACATTTTTTTAGTAAATTTATTTAACGAAGCGGGGGCGAAATTCGGCTTACCAGCAGGCGCAGTGCAGCTCGTGGAGAGCGCCGAACGCGAAGCAGTGGCGCAAATGGCGAAAATGAGCGAGTATATCGACGTTTTGATACCGCGAGGCGGCAAGAGCTTAAAAGATTTTATCGCGCAAAACGCAACCGTGCCGATCATCATGACGGGCGCAGGGGTGTGCCATATCTTCGTCGATGAGAGCGCAAATTTGAGCGAGGCCACAAAGATAATCAAAAACGCCAAAACCCAGCGCCCAAGCGTCTGTAATGCCGTTGAGTGCGTGCTTTTACACGAGCGCGTGGCGGGCGAAATTTTACCGGGGCTTGTGCGCGAGATGCCGGAGGTCGAGTTTCGCGTGAGTTCGGAGCTTTTTAATGCGTGCGAGTCGGAGCTGCAAGGCGCAAAAAACATCAAGCTCGCAGGCGAGAGCGACTTTGGCGCCGAGTTTTTGGATCTCGTTTTGGCCGTACGCGCCGTGCGGGACGTAAGCGAGGCGATTGGCTTTATAAACACGCATTCCAGCGGGCATTCGGACGCGATTTTAAGCGCTGATTACGCAAACGTCGAGCGGTTTTTAAACGAAGTCGGCAGCGCGGTCGTCTATGCCAACGCCTCTACGCGCTTTAGCGACGGTAGCGAGTTTGGATTTGGCGGCGAGATCGGTATCAGCACGCAAAAGCTGCACGCCAGAGGTCCGATGGGGGTGAGGGAGCTCACGACCTATAAATACGTCGTCCGCGGAGGCGGGCAAATTCGTTAGCGGCTTGTCTCGCGAGCGTCTTTAACGGAGCTAGTAAAAATTTAGCTTGATAGACTACGTGTCTTATCTTCGCTAAATTTTTACGTCGCAACCCTTAAATCCATATCGCGATACTTCGCCTTAAAATTTACGCTTAAATTTATGGATATAAGGAAAACGATGATACCAAGCTACAAAGAGATGATGTTTCCGATTTTAAGATTTATCGGCGAGCGCGGTAGCGTGGATAGAAAAGAGGTTTGTAAATTTGTCGCGGAGCACTATAAATTTAGCGATGACGAACTCTCGCAAAGGATTCCTAGCGGCATGCTTTTGTACGTTAACCGCGCGGGCTGGGCGTTGTCGTATTTTGCAGGCAATAAAGAAGTCGTAAATTTGCCCAGCACCAAAAAGCCAGTCAAAAAAATCGGCAGAGGCGTGTACGAGATAACGGATTTTGGCAAACAAATACTAAAAAGCAAGGATGCGCAGGCAAAATTTGAGGCTTGGTACGATGAAATTTATAAAAACAAAAGTGCGCCGAGTGCCGAAATCTCGCAAACCGCGACGCAAGAAAAGACGCCCATCGACGTCATCGCCGAGACGGCAGACGAGCTCGCGCAAAATCTAAAATCTCAAATTTTAGACGAAATTTCGCAGAAAAAGCCGAGCTTTTTTGAGTATTTGGTGGCGCGCTTGCTCGAAAAAATGGGCTACGGAGTAGGCAGACTAACCAAAAGCGGCGCGGACGGCGGTATAGACGGTATTATAGACGAGGACGAGCTTGGGTTGTCGCAAATTTACGTCCAGGCTAAAAGCTGGCAAGGCGCGGTTTCGCGTCCCGAAATTCAAAAGTTCGTCGGCGCGATCTCGGATAAGCAGACCAAAAAGGGTGTGTTTATCACGACGTCAAAATTTAGCAAGGATGCCGAAAGATACGCGGCAAACGTGCAAAGCCACACGGTAGTTTTGATTGACGGCGAGCGACTGGCGGAGCTGATGATAAAATACAAACTAGGCGTTCAGGTGCGACAAAATATCGAGATTTGCGACATCGACGGCGACTTTTTCGGCGATGAAATTTGATCCGTCGCGAGTCGCCGCTCGGGCGTAGAAAGGCGAAATTTATGCTAAAATCGGCGCAAATTTAAAGGGAACCGATGAAAAAACTAAAATTTATCTTTGCTTTTGCCGCGGCGTTTATTTTTAGCGGTTGTTACGAGACGACGCTGCTTGCACGCGTGCCGATCTCTGCGCTTGTTTCGGACAAAGGCGCGGACGTGAAATCCACTCTCGTGCTAACGGACGTAACGCCGCAGACGCACGACGAAAAAGTAGTAACGGATAACGTGCGTGTTTTTGTTCCCGACGCAAAATTTAAGGATTTCCCGACCGGGCAGACCGCCTACGAGATGAGCGTGAGCGTCGGTAGGGGCGAAAAAGGCGGCAAAAACTCGGACAAACTCGCCTTACGTATCTATCTGGACGAGTACGGCGGCATCTACGGTAAGCTTAGCAAAAACATACTCGAGCAGTACGCAGGCGCAGCGAAACAGGGTGAAGCGCCGACGCTAAAAGCAGCGATCAAATTTGAAAACGACACGAAGGACGTCTATGAGCTGGTTGTGGGCAACGAGTTTAAGGCTAGCGATGAGGCAAAGACGGGCGGCGTTTATACCTTGACGCCCGGGCAGATTACGGGGGCTATCTGGGCGGATAGCGCGGCGGTACGCGAGGCAGTCGCGGGCAAGGCGGTCAAAATCGGCACTCTAAGAAAGGCGGCAAAATGAAAAATCCTAAAATCGGCTTTATCGGCGGCGGAAATATGGGCGGCGCGATGATCGAAAATTTGGCGCAAAGGCTGGGCGGTGAGAGTGTGTTCGTCTATGCCAGGAGTAAAACGGCGGCTCTACGCGAAAAGTGCGGCGTAAACGCCTGCGAGAGCGAGGCTGCGGTCGCGTCGGCGGCCGATATCACGGTGCTAGCGACCAAGCCCGCGTCGTATGATGGTATATTAAATTTGATAAAAGACGCAGCGCGAGGCAAGGTTGTAGTCACGCTTGCGCCGAGCTTTAGCCTGGAGCAAAGCGCGCAAATTTTAGGCGCGAAGGCTAAGGTTGCGCGCGCGATACCAAACACTCCCGCGGCAATCGCAGAGGGCGTAAGCGCGCTGTGTTTTAACGAAAATTTAAGCGCAGACGAGCGGGCGGCGGTGCGAGAGATTTTTGAAAATTTCGGCGCCGCTTATGAGCTGGAGGAGGCTAAATTTGCCGCATTTACGGGCATAGCGGGCAGCCTGCCGGCCTATGTTTTTATGTTTATCGAGGCGGCGGCGGACGCGGGAGTGCTAGAGGGGCTGCCTAGAGCGCTGGCGTACGAAGCCGTCGCGGCTAGCGTCGCAGGCTCGGCGCGACTAATGTTAAAAAGCGGCAAACACCCAGCAGCTCTAAAGGACGAAATCTGCTCGCCCGGCGGCACGACGATAGAAGCGGTCAAAGCGCTGGAAAACGGCGGATTTCGCGCGGCGGTGATGGATGCGGTGGGCGCGTGCGTCAAAAAGGCGCGCGCTAAGTAAATTTACCGCTTTAGTCGACGCTTAAAAACGATTTTTGGAGTTTAGAAGCGTGCGAATTTTGCTTATAGACGCGATCTGTTCTAGATTACGAGTTAAATTTAAAAATTCTAATCAAAATTTTAATTTCCGTAAAATTTGAAATTTAACTTATAGCTCGGCTCTGTCGATATTTGAGCCGATTTTGTATCCAAAATTTATATCATTTAAAAAATAAAATCCAAAATTTTGATATAAATTTATTTTATCTTAAACTTTTTTTACATAAAATCACCGCCAAATTTTACTCGAAAGGTACGCTATGAAAAACGATATGTG
>CAURKE010000019.1:0-9002 GCA_963525055.1 uncultured Campylobacter sp.
GCAAAAACGGCTCGCCAAACGTGCTAACTATCGATATCCCGACTAGCAAGCTAGCAAACGGCAACATCAGTCACACCGCGCTCGTAAATATCGAGAAATTTACGGGTAAGGCGCCTGAACTAACGGCGTTTAGCGATCCGAAATTCGCTTAAATTTGAGGCCGCGAACTAAAATCTGCGGCTTAAATTTGGTAAAGCCTCGCCGGGTTAAATTCGACCCGGCGAGGCGTTTAAAATTCAGTCGTTAAATTTAACTCGGAGCGGTATAAATTTGGATTAAATTTATCGTTTTTGCTACGCTGATTTTGCTTTCATACCGCTTTATATTTTATTCTTATAAAAATTAATTTTTATTTTTAATAAATTTGGACTGGATTTTGCTTTTAAAACATAGTTAATGTAAAGTTTTAATTTTATTTAATTTTTAACGTAGTAAAATAGAAATTTCAATCAAAATCTAAGGAGAGAAAATGCGTTCTATCACGAACAAGATCGCGCTAATGCTCATCGTCGCGCTGATCGTTTCGTTTGCCGCTATTTCGGCGGTTAGTTATTATACGGCCCAGAGTAAGGTCGTTCAGCTCGTTAGCCAAAATCAGGCTCAAATTTTAAAAGACGTCGACGCGGTCACGGATTCGTTTTTTCACGACTATATGGAGGTCGCGAAAAAAATCGCTGTTGCCGTGGGCAATACCGATAACGACGGCGACGCGTATATGGCGCAGCTGAAATTTCAAAAATATAATGCAAATTCTTTGATTTCGTTTGTATTTTTTGGTCGCGAAGACGACGGCTATTTTTTCCAATCCGACGACACTAGACTAACTCCGGAAAAAGACAACTACGACCCTCGCAAACGCGGCTGGTATATGGACGCAAAAGCTAAAAACGGAGCTATCTATACCGAGCCTTACAAGCCTGCTACGTATAACGGACTGGTTGTTAGTTTTGCCGCTCCGGTTACAAAAAACGGTAAATTTATGGGCGTTATCGGCTTTGACATCCAGATCGACGCTCTAAGTAAAAAGATCCTTGATATGGGTAAGACCGAGTATGGTTATGTTTACGTGATGAATAAAGACGGTTTGATACTAATACACAGCGATCCCTCAAATGTAGGGAAAACCGTCCCTGCGAGTAAATATTTAGCGGAAGAATACGCAGCAAAAAGATTTGACGAAAACGGCCTGATCCCATACGTCAACTACAAAGGTGAAAATGTAACGGCCAAGCTTATACCTATCAACGAACAAGGCTGGCTAGTAGTTGCAGCCATCGGCGCGGACACTTTTTCTAGCAACACTTTGCCGCTCTTAAAAGCTCAGCTTGTACTAGCTACGGTGTTTATCGTCGCTCTTTCGTTGTTTGTCTATGTACTGCTTAAAAAATCGCTAAGCCCGATAAAAATTATCCAAGAAAAGCTCGACGATACGTTTAAATTTATCACTTACGAGACGCAAAAAGCTCCTGATAAACTAAAAGTTACCACAAAAGACGAATTTGGCCTAATGAGTCACGCAATAAACGAAAACATCGACAAGGTCATCGACGGTATCAAAAAAGATAGCGCGATGATCGACGAGCTAAACGGCGTAGCAAACAAGATGATCAGAGGAAATCTCGGCGCCAAGATCGCCCAGACGCCTAACAACCCTGCGCTAGTCGAGCTAAAAGAGCTACTAAACCGCTTCTTTGCTTCTATCTCGTCAAATTTAAAAGATATCGCCGCGGTGCTAAACGCATACAATAAAAACGACTATATATCCCGCGTGGATATAAAAGACGACATCGAAAGCGACCTACGCGATATGATGCTGGGACTGCAAAGCGCAGGCGATGCGGTGTGCAGCATGCTAAGAGAAAATCTAAGCGAAGCTCAAAGCCTAGAAGAGAAGGCAAAAGTGCTAGCCGACTCTATGAGAGAGCTAACGCAAGGCGCAAGCAAACAAGCAAGCGCGATCGACGAGAGTGCGGCTGCGATCGAACAGATGAGTAGCTCGATGAACGCTATCAGTCAAAAAACCGTCGACGTCATGAGACAAAGCGAGGAGATCAAAAACATCATCGTGATCATCCGCGACATCGCAGATCAGACGAATTTGCTAGCTCTAAACGCAGCTATCGAAGCAGCAAGAGCAGGTGAACATGGACGCGGTTTTGCCGTCGTTGCCGATGAGGTTAGAAAGCTAGCCGAACGCACTCAAAAGAGCCTCGGCGAAATCGAAGCTAACGCAAACGTGCTAGCTCAAAGCATCAACGAGATGAGCGAGAGCATCAGAGAGCAGAGCGAAGGCATCAATATGATAAATCAAAGTGTGAGCCAGATCGACGATATCACGAAGCAAAATATCGGCATCGTCGATACCACAAACGAGATCACATCACAAATCGACGATATGGCTAAAAATATCGTCGCGGACGTTAGGAAAAATAAATTTTAAATTTAGAATGTCAAATTTAGGGGTTTTGGCCCCTAAATTTGGCTATTGCTGCTGATTTAACCCTGATAAAATAAAAAAATCAAAACCTTAAATTATTATTTAATATTTAATTTACTATTCCGAGATTAATAATATTTAATACAAAAAGTTATAAAATCGCGTATTAAACTTTTAATAAAGGGAAAGTAAATGCGCTCAATCGCAAATAAAATATCGTTGATGCTCATCTTGGCGCTTTTTATATCGTTTTCGGCGATATCTTTAGCTAGTTACAATACGGCTCACGACAAGACTATAGATCTAGTGATTCAAACTCAAAAGCAAATTTTAAAAGACGTTAAAGTCATGTTGACTAACTTTTTTGAGAGCAATCAATACGCCATAGAAAAGATGGCCGAGAGTCTAGCTAAAATAGGCGAAAAAAGCGACGGCGAAAGAAACGCGGACGGTATAAATTTCGCTTTATCTCAGGCAAAAGCCGTATCCGGAAAAGAGATCGCTCTCATTTATGCCGGATATGAGGACGGCGCTATGTTTAGATCAAACGGTCAAAACAAAGCAGGATACGATCCGAGGGTAAGAGGCTGGTACAAGCAAGCTAAAGCCGAAGGCAGGCCGACGTATACCGATCCATATATGGCCGCTTCGTTAAATGCGATGGTTATAACATTTGCCGCACCTATCAAAAACGTGGGAGTGACCGGTATAGACGCGTCTATCGAGGCGCTAAGCGATAATATATCTCAAATCAGCAAAACCGCATATAGCTACGCTTTCGTCGTCGATCAAAATAGCAACGTTATCATACACCCAAACAAAGATCTAGTTGGCAAGCCTAACGACATAGTTAAAAGCATAATCAAACAATATCAAGAAAAGAAATTTGACGAAAACGGACTGATAGCATATAAAAATAGCAAGGGCGAGGACGTTTACGCCTATATGTTGGAGCTAAACGATAAAGGCTGGTTCGCGGTAACGGCGATGGATCAAAATATCTTTAGCACGCATACCTTGCCTATCTTAAAGATTCAGCTTATCTTGGCCGCTATATTTATATTCGTCTTATCGGCGATCGTACATTTCTTACTCAAAAGATCGCTTAGCCCGATCAATAAGATCACTAGCGCTTTGATCAGCTTCTTTAAATTTTTAAATTTTGAGACAAAAGAACCTATCGTTTCAAAGGTGAACACAAAAGACGAATTCGGCGTAATGAGCAAGCTAATAAACGATAATATAGCTAAAATTTGCGACAACGCCAGCCAAGACGCCAGAGCGGTATCTCAGTCCGTAGAGGCCGCAAAGCAGATAGAAAACGGAAATTTAAGAGCTAGGATAACCGACAGCCCGGCCAACCCGAAACTAGTCGAGCTAAAAGACGTTTTAAATAAAATGCTAGACGTTTTAGAGCACAAAGTCGGTAGCGATCTAAACGTGATCCAAAAAACTTTTAACGATTTTAGAAAATCTGATTTCACGTCAAGGATCGCAGACGCCAAAGGCGACGTCGAGCTCGTGACGAACGAACTTGGCGAAGAGATAGCCGGTATGCTTGCGTTTAACCTAGAAAAAGCTCAAATTTTAGAAGAAAAAGTCCATATGCTAGACGAATCCATGAAGCAAGTAGCTCAGGGCGCTAGTACGCAGTCAAATTCTCTCCAAGAAAGCGCCGCAGCCGTAGAGCAGATGAGTAGCTCGATGAACGCCATCAGTCAAAAAACCGTCGACGTTATCAGGCAAAGTGACGAGATCAAGCATATCATCGTGATCATCCGAGATATCGCAGATCAGACGAATTTACTAGCGCTTAACGCCGCTATCGAGGCAGCGCGCGCAGGCGAGCACGGACGCGGTTTTGCCGTCGTGGCCGACGAGGTTAGAAAGCTAGCTGAACGCACTCAAAAGAGCCTCGGCGAAATCGAAGCCAACACAAACGTCCTGGCTCAAGGGATCAACGAGATGAGCGAAAATATCAAAGAGCAAAGCGAAGCTATAAATATGATAAATCAAAGCATTGCCCAGGTCGATGAGCTCACTAAACAAAACGTCAATATAGCCAACACCACGAGCATGGTAACTAGCGAGGTGGACGACATGGCAAAAGCTATCGTGGCTGACGTTATGAAAAAGAAATTTTAATCAACTCCATCAAAACGGCAGGCTTGAATAAATTTGGCTTGCCGTTTTGATTTGACTCCTTTTATTTTGGTTGCGAGGTGCTACCAAATTTGATCTCTCGCGGCTTTTCTCTTATATCTTTTATTTTAAAATTTGTACCCTTTCGAGCTAAATTTGCCGTAAAATTTGACTATAATTTCGCAAAGGATAAATCATGCAAGAGTGGGCTTTATGGGCGCTGGCTTCGGCGGTTTTTGCCGCGCTTACGGCGATTTTCGCCAAGGTCGGGCTTGAGGGTATAGACTCAAATTTTGCGACTTTTATCAGGACTCTAGTTATCGCAGCGGCTCTAATTTTGTTTCTCACATATGCTAAAAAGTGGCAGCCCCTTGGCGAGCTAAGTGCGCGAAACTGGCTATTTTTGACGCTTAGCGGACTGGCTACCGGCGCGTCGTGGTTGGCGTATTTTAAAGCGCTTCAGATAGGCTCCGCGTCGCAGGTAGCTCCGATAGATAAGCTTAGCGTCGTTTTGGTCGTCATTTTTGCGGTTATGTTTTTGGATGAACGCCCGAGCGTCAGAGAATGGATCGGTATCGCGCTGATCGCTAGCGGCGTGTTTACGCTGGTTTTTGCGGATAAATAGCTCACACGTAAATTTGATTTGAGTTAAATTTACTAAAATCGGCGAGCGTAAAAGCTCGCATCAATGCCCATTAATTACAAATTTGATATATGCACATTGTCAAATTTCAATCATAAAAAATACAAGTTACCAAATTTAGCCCTTAAATTTCGCTTCGTGCTCCAAAAGCCAAATTTTAGTCGCTAGCCCTTCGCCGCCGCTGTATCCGCCAAGGCCGTTTGAGGCGACGACTCTGTGGCATGGCACGATGATTGGGATTTTGTTTTTTGCGTTTGCCGAGCCTGCCGCGCGAAACGCCCTCGGCCGCCCCGTCATAGCTGCCAGCTGGGCGTACGTTACGCGCTGCCCGTAAGCGATCTTTTGCAGATTTTCGTAAACGCACCTTTGAAACGCCGTGCCGCCGATATTTAGACGCGTTTTAAAGGTTTTAAGCTCGCCTTTAAAATAACCCTCAAGCTCGCTTAAACAGAGCTTTAAATTTACGTCCGTTACGTCCGTGCGGACAAAATCTCGCACGAAATTTAGCTCGCAAACTCCGCTCTCGTCGCCGCAAATCTCCAAAACGCCGATAGGCGAGTTAAAATACGCTTTTTGCATCGTAATTCCTTAAAATCAAGTGTTTAAATTTAGCCAAATTTCGCTTTGTTTTGCTAAAATTACGTAAATTTTAATAAGGATAAACGATGGATTTTTTCACGCAATACGAAAAACACGTAAAAGAGCGCGAGGCCCTAGGCGTGCCGCCGCTACCGCTAAACGAGGAGCAGACCAGAAAAGTTTGCGAGCTTTTAAAGCTTGAAAGTGCGCACGAGAGGGAGTATCTAGGCTTACTCTCAGGACGCATGCCGCCGATGGAGCGGGGCAGCGAGGGCGAAGCGATTATCGCCGCAAAGCTAGATGAAAATCAAAAGAATGTAAAGTGGCTCGTAAATTTACTCGCAAATCGCGTAAATCCGGGCGTAGACGACGCAGCGAAAGTAAAAGCGGAGTTTTTAAACGAGATTATAAATCATGGGCTGGTTATAAGCGAAATCGATAAAATCACCGCCGTAAATTTGCTGCGACCGATGCTGGGCGGATACAGCGTCATCGTGCTGCTTGAAAGCCTAAAAAACGCCGACGAGGCCGTAGCTCAGACCGCCTGTAACGTGCTAAAAGAGACGATTTTCGTGCATGATTATTTTAACGACGTAGTGCAGCTTGCTAAAAGCAATAAATTTGCGCTAGAAGTCTTGCGCTCGTGGGCGGAGGCCGAGTGGTTTAAGGCACGCGGGAGCCTGCCTAGGCGTATCAGGGCCGTTATCTTTAAGGTTGCTGGCGAAACCAACACCGACGATCTAAGCCCCGCCAGCGAGGCATACACGCGCTCGGATATCCCGCTGCACGCAAAAGCGATGCTAGTTAAGCGCCAGCCGGGCAGCCTAGAAATGATTGGCGAGCTTAAAAAAAGCGGGCTAGAAGTCGTCTATACAGGCGACGTCGTGGGTACGGGCAGTAGCCGAAAAAGCGGCATAAACTCCATCCAGTGGCACCTCGGGCGCGAGATAGAGGGCGTGCCGAACAAAAAAACGGGCGGCATCGTGATAGGAACGGCTATCGCGCCGATATTTTTCAACACCGCCGAAGATAGCGGCGCGCTGCCCATAGTAGCCGACGCGAGCGCGCTAGAGGCAGGCGACGTCGTCGATATCTACCCGTACGCGGGCGAGATTTTTCGCGTCGGGCGGGTAAATTTGAGCGCCGAGGGTAAATTTGACGCGGTTCAAATTTGCGGCGAAAACGGCGGTAAATTTGCAAACGGCGACGAAAATTTAGACGCAAACGCTGAGCCTAGCGGCAAACTCGTCACCCGTTTTACGCTTGCGCCAAACACGATATTTGACGAGATCAGAGCGGGCGGGCGCATACCGCTCATCATCGGCCGCTCGCTTTGCGCTAAGGCTAGAGCCGCGCTAAATTTAGGCGCGGAGGATATATTTGCGAGGCCCGCGCAGCCGCAAACGAACGAGAGCGAGGGCTATACGCTAGCTCAAAAGATCGTGGGCAAGGCCTGCGGCGTGAGGGGCGTTAGAGCCGGGCAGTACTGCGAACCTGCAACCCTCACCGTAGGCTCGCAGGACACCACGGGGCCGATGACGCGCGACGAGATCAAGGAGCTGGCAAGCCTCGGATTTTCAGCCGATTTTGTGCTGCAGAGCTTTTGTCACACGGCAGCCTATCCAAAGCCTAGCGACCTTGAAACGCAAAGGACGCTGCCTAAATTTATGAGCTCGCGCGGCGGAGTGAGCCTAAGGCCCGGCGACGGCGTCATACACTCGTGGCTAAATCGCATGGTCTTGCCCGATACCGTGGGCACGGGCGGCGACAGCCATACGCGGTTTCCTATCGGCGTGAGCTTTCCTGCGGGTAGCGGGCTGGTGGCGTTTGCGGCGGTATCTGGGGCTATGCCGCTAAATATGCCAGGCTCCGTGCTCGTGCGATTTAACGGGCGACTGCAAAAAGGCGTGACGCTGCGCGATCTGGTAAATGCGATCCCCTACTACGCGATCAAGCGCGGGTTGCTCACGGTCGAAAAGAAGGGCAAGAAAAACGTATTTGCGGGTAAAATTTTAGAAATCGAGGGACTAGAGGAGCTAAAAGTCGAGCAGGCCTTTGAGCTAAGCGACGCCTCGGCCGAGCGCTCTGCGGCGGCCTGCGCGGTAAATTTGAGCGAGCAAAGCGTCTGCGAATACGTCCGCTCAAACGTCGCTCTCATCGAGGCGATGACAGAGGCCGGGTATGAGAGCAGGGCTAGCCTTGAGCGGCGCGCGGCGAAAATGCGCGAGTGGCTAGCGGCACCTAGCTTGCTGCGAGCCGACAAAAACGCGCGCTACGCCGAGGTGATCGAGATAAATTTGGACGAGATAAAAGAGCCCATCCTAGCCTGCCCGAACGATCCCGACGACGTCGCGACTCTGAGCGAAATTTTGGCCGACAGCTCGCGTCCGCACGAGATCGACGAGGTGTTCGTGGGTAGCTGTATGACCAATATCGGCCACTACCGCGCGCTGGGCGAGGCTCTGCGTGGGCTCGGGACGCTGCCTACCAGGCTTTGGATCGCGCCGCCTACCAAGATGGATCAGGCGCTGCTAGAAAAGGAGGGCTACTACGATATTTTCCGCGCGGTAGGCGCTCGCACGGAGGTGCCGGGCTGCTCGCTTTGTATGGGTAACCAAGCCCGCGTAAACGACGGCGCGACGGTGTTTTCAACCTCAACGCGAAATTTCGATAACCGAATGGGTATGGGCGCGCGCGTGTATCTTGGCAGCGCCGAACTGGCGGCCGTTTGCGCCGTGCTGGGCAGGCTACCCAGCGTCTCTGAATACATGAGCATAGTACCCCAAAAGCTTGCTGGCAAAGAGGCGCAAATTTATCGGTATCTAAATTTTAACGAGATAGAAAATTTTAAAATTTAGCAAATTTGGTTGCTTGGGTAAAATTTGCGGCTAAAGCTAGACTATTTTTACGGCTGGCTTTTTCGCAAATTTTATCTAGCCAAACATGCATCCTTAAAATCGTCAAATTTAATGAGTCCACCTAAGCGTAAAGGTTGTTTCTTTGCCGGATTCGCTTTCGCAGGCTACGGATATGGCGTTGTTTTCGCAGGCTCTTTTGACTAAATTTAGCCCTATTCCAAAACCGCCTTGGTCTTCGTTAAACCGCGTGTATCGCTCGAAAATTTTATCTTGCTGCTCTTTGCTTAACCCCTCGCCGCTATTTGAGATTTTTAGCTCGCCGTCTTGCAAACTAACCGCGACG
>CAURKE010000020.1:0-8955 GCA_963525055.1 uncultured Campylobacter sp.
GATGGATTTGACGGCTCTTTTTTGCCGATTTTGCAAAGCTTTAAGGCTGTGATGCCGAGCCTGCGTATAACGGGTATCGAGGAGCTTGGCGAGAGCGTAAACGAGAGGACTGCAAGCGTAGAAAACAGCGACGCCATCAACGTAAGCGAGCTTTTTGCACGCCAGTACGAGCGGGACGAGCTTTTATCGGACGGAACTTTGTTTTTGCGGGACGAGAAATTTAACGAGAGCGGCGAGAGTGCGGCGGTTAAATTTGATGAAAACGTAAAATTTGAAAATGCGCGCCACGCGATTGACGATGCCGAATTTGAGCCAAATTTGATGGCTAAGAGCGAGCAAAAAATCGCTTCCGTGCAGGAGCAAAATTTGCAAGAAATACTGAATGCTACGCCGTATCAAGACGGCAGCCGCGAGGTAAAGGCGATTTTGCAAACCGACTCTTTGAGCGAAGCGCCTAAGACTACGACTCTAAGCGAAAGCGCGCAAACCGCCGACCCGCGCGAAACTCCTGTTTTTGGCGGAGCTACGCAAACGGCACCGTCTAGTAAAATATCCGCTTCTAATGAAGCCGTAAAAACGGCCGCCTTGGACGCATCAGCGCAGGCTGCGCTATTTGATTTTAACGAATCTGCGCAAAATTTGCCGCCGCGCGCCGAGCCAAAAGCCGCGCCCGAGCGTAAAAAGCATGAAAGCGCGAGTCTGTTTACCGACGAAGAGGTGCGGGCGATACTGGAGCTAAAATAGACGGCTCAAATTTAGCCATCAAGGCGGTAAAATTTGACGGACAGTTGGGCAAAACGCGCAAAATTTACGGCGCCGTAAAAGTCAAATTCGTAGTTTTAAAATTTAAATAAAAATTTTAAGCCTAAGCGTCAAATTTTTCCGCTAACCTCGCGATATTTAGCTATATCTTAACTATTTTTCGTTAAAATCGACAATTAAAAATTCTCGGAAAAAAAGATGGAAAAGAAATATAGACCAAACGTCGCGGCGGTCATACTTGCGCCCTCTTATCCGTTTGATTGCAGGATATTTATCGCGCAAAGGTGCGATATGACGGGTATCTGGCAGTTCCCACAGGGCGGTATAGACGACGGCGAGACGCCGCGCGAGGCTCTAAAAAGAGAGCTCAAAGAGGAGATAGGTACGGACGACGTGGACGTGCTTAGCGAGTATCCGCAGTGGCTCAGCTACGACTTCCCTGAGGGTACGACGAGTAGGAAATTTTATAACTTTGACGGGCAGACGCAAAAGTATTTTTTAGTGCGGCTAAGACCTAGCGCGAAGATAAATATAAACACCAAAAAGCCCGAATTTGACGAATATAGATTTATAAACTCAAGCGAGGTTTTGAGCGACGTAAACCACTTCAAAAAGCCGATCTACGGCAAGGTTATCGGCTACTTTAAAGAGAAAGGATTTATTTAATGTTAATCGTCCAAAAATACGGCGGCACGAGCGTTGGGACGCTTGAGAGGATAGAAAACGTCGCCGCGAGAGTGATAGAAACTAAAAAAAGCGGCGCGGACGTCGTGGTCGTGGTCTCGGCGATGAGTGGCGTGACTAATCAGCTGGTGGACTACGCCTCGCACTACACCAAAGACCCAGACGGCGTAGCAATGGATATGTTGCTTAGCTCCGGCGAGCGCGTTACCTGCGCGCTTTTAACGATAGCGCTGATAAATTTAGGCTATCCCGCAGTTGGTCTAAGCGGTAGGCTAGCTGGCATCATCACCGATAGCGTGCATACTAAGGCTAGGATCGAGGCGATAGATACTAAGCGTATGAAAGAGGAGCTAAAGACGGGCAAGATCATCGTAGTAGCGGGCTTTCAGGGTATAGACGAAAAGGGCGACGTGACGACTTTGGGACGCGGCGGTAGCGACCTTAGCGCCGTGGCGATCGCGGGCGCGCTAGATGCGGATCTTTGTGAGATTTACACCGATGTGGACGGAGTTTATACCACCGATCCTCGCATCGAACCAAAGGCTAAAAAGCTAGATAAAATCAGCTACGACGAGATGCTAGAGCTTGCGAGCCTAGGCGCAAAAGTGCTGCAAAACCGCTCAGTCGAGCTAGCTAAAAAGCTAAACGTAAATTTAGTCACCAGAAGCAGCTTTAATCACAACGAAGGAACACTAATAACAAAGGAAGAGAGTATGGAAGCAGTACTAGTAAGCGGTATCGCGCTAGATAAAAACCAAGCTAGAGTAACTTTAAGAGGAGTGGTCGATAAGCCGGGTATCGCGGCAGAGATTTTCACCGCGCTTGCAGAAAAAAACATAAACGTAGATATGATAATCCAAAACGTAGGCCAGGACGGCACGACGAATTTAGGCTTTACCATACCGCAAAACGAGCTTCACGTCGCAAAAGAGTGTATGGATAAACTAAGCGCGTCGAGGGAAATTTTATACAACGACGAGATAGTTAAAGTCTCAGTCGTGGGCGTAGGTATGAAAAGCCACACCGGAGTGGCGTCTTTAGCGTTTCAAACGCTAGCAAACGAAGGTATAAATATCCAAATGATCTCGACTAGCGAGATAAAAATCTCTATGATCGTCGATCAAAAATACGGCGAGCTAGCCGTTCGCGCACTACACGAAGCTTATAAACTCGATAAATGAGCGATTTTATAAAATGGACGCTCGAGGCGATCCGCGAGGAGGGCTCGCTGATGAGCTGGATGGAGGAGAGGCGCACCGAGTGGACGCCTTTGCTCTCCTCGAAGCTTAAATTTTTACTCGAAGGGCGCGCGTTTATCTTGATAACCGATAGCGAGCGCGGCTGGTTTGAAGAGTATTTTTTAAAAAATATAAACAAACCGACAAACGCCCGCCCCGTGCTACCTTTTTTTTCGCTAAAGGCGCTTTATCCGTCTTTTGAAAATATCGGCTCGAAAGAAGAAGTCTCGCTGCTTTTAGATATGCTTAGCCTTGCTTTTCCAAACGGCTACGTATTTTTTTACGTCGGCAAAAGCGCGGACAAAAGCTCGCAGATCGCCAAAGGCAAGGACGATAGCTACATGTGGCTTTTTGATGAGCAGGCGCAAAATAGCTTTTATCTAAGCTCCTCCGACGGCGCGCTAGATATCAAGCTTTTGTCGCTTTTTAGGCTCTTTGATAAGAGTATAGACGCTGCTTTATTTGCGAAAGTAACGCTTTAGTCTATGCGAAGCAAAATCGTAATCACGAACGATTTTGAAGCCTTAAAAGAGGAAATTTTAGGGCTTTACGGCGTAAATTCGGTTAGATTTTTTTTCGTCGAGGACTTTTTGCTAGAAAATGCAAAAGAGGTCGCCGCCGAGGCGTATATCGCAGAGAGCGAGCCTAAGCTGCTAGTTTTAGGCGCTAAAAACTTCCGCGTCGAGGCTCAAAACTCTCTACTAAAAATCATAGAAGAGCCGCCTAAAAATATCTTTTTTATCATAGCCTGCGAGTCGAAAAATATGCTCCTGCCGACCGTCCGCTCGCGCCTAGTTACCGAAAATAGACTCGAAAAAAAGCAGCGCGAAAAAACGGGGTTAGATTACAAACGCCTCGAGCTAAAAGAAATTTGCGCGTTTATCGATGAAAAATCAGCTCTCGAGCGCTCCGAAAATCTCGGCAAAAACGACCTAAAAGAGCTAATTGCCGCCATAGCTCTCGAGGCTACGGCGCAGGGGGTCAAATTTAGCACTGAAGAGCTTGAGTATTTTTTCAAAGCCGTGCGCCTAGCTGAGCTAAATACCAAGACTCATGCGCTTCTTACGCCGATACTTCTTATGATTTACGAAAAAGGGCTTAGATGAAAATTTTTAAAATCAATCCGCAGACCGACTTTAACGAGATTTGCGAGATTATCCGTCCTAGCGACGAAGGGCGAAATTTGATGAAAAAAAAGTCGGCGATCAACTTTTTTTTGATTAAAGATTTACGCTCGCCGGCCGCAAACATCCTAAAACAAGACGCATTAAGCGTAGGCGCGGAGCTCGTCACTAATCGCGACGTTATTTTAAACGGCGAAAACTCCGCCGCGCTTTTGATGGCTACCGATGCGCAGGTGCAAGCACTTGCCAAAAAAGAGGCCGCGCAGGATTTTGGACTAAAAAATTTGGTCAAATTTTTAAAATCTCCGTTTAAAAAACCGCAGCACGCGCAGATAATGGGCGTCGTAAACGTAAATGAGGATAGCTTTAACGCTGCAAGCCGCGTGAACGAAAAAAGCGGTATAGCGCGTATCGAAGCAATGATCGAGCAGGGGGCGGAGTATATCGACGTGGGCGCGGTTAGCTCGCGGCCCGGCAGCAAATACGTCGGACGCGAGATCGAGTTTGCCAGGCTGGAAAAGATACTCGCCGAAATTTACCGCTTAAATTTGCACGAAAAGGCGATATTTAGCCTCGATAGCTTTGATCCGTATTGCCTAGAGTACGCGCTAAATCACGGCTTTAAGATGATAAACGACATCACGGGCGATGTTAGCCTTTGCGCTCTAGCGGCGCGCTACGGCGCTACCTACTGCCTCATGCACATGCAAAATAGCCCCGAAAATATGCAGGATAATCCGCATTACGATGACTTGCTGGGCGAGATAGACGCGTTTTTTGAGGCTAAGATCGCCGTGGCGCAGGATCTTGGATGTCACGATATCGTGCTGGACGTAGGTATCGGCTTTGGCAAGACGGCGGAGCAAAATATGATTTTGATAAAAAATTTGGAGCATTTTTTGCGCTTCGGTTTACCGCTTTTAGCTGGTGCCAGCCGCAAATCGGTCATAAATTTTTATAGTCCTAGCGAGATAAAAGACCGCTTGCCGGGTAGCCTTTATCTGCATCTTGAGGCCTTTAGAAACGGCGCTCAGATCATCCGCACGCACGACGTGGCCGAGCATGCGCAGATGTTTAGGCTGGAAAACGCGATGAGAAAGATCGCGGCGTGGTAAGCAAAGCAAATTTAACGAGGGAAAATGGATAAAAAAGAGTATTTAGATGCCGTAGATACGCTAAATGCGTGGGCGAAGGCCTACTACACCGACGACGCGCCCATAGCCACCGACGAGGAGTACGACGAGCTTTATCATAAAGTGCTAGAATTTGAGAGAGCAAATCCCGGCGATATCTCGATGTTTAGCCCGACGAAGCGCGTCGGCGGCGAGGTTAGCGAGGGCTTTGTAAAAGCTCGCCACGGCGCTCGAATGTGGTCGATGGAGGATATTTTTAGTTTTGATGAGCTGCTGGCGTGGCTAAAGCGCGGCGACAAATTTGGGCTAGAGTTTGCGCTTCAGCCTAAATTTGACGGTGCTAGCTTAAATTTGCTCTACGAAAACGGCGCTCTCGTGCGAGCTATCACGCGCGGCGACGGCATAACGGGCGAGGATGTCACGAGTAACGCAAAAGTCATCAAAAACATCCCGCTACAAATCGCCTATAAGGGCAGGATCGAGATCCGAGGCGAGGTCGTGATCGCTAAAAACGACTTTGACGAGATAAATTTCGCCCGCGCGCAAAGGGGCGAGCCGCAGCTATCAAATCCTAGAAATGCGGCCGCCGGCAGTCTGCGCCAGCTAGATAGCGCCGTGACGGCGTCGCGTAGGCTGAGGTTTAAGCCCTGGGGCTACGGCGAGCAAAATTTGGGTCTTGAAACCTACTCGCAGATGATGGATTTTATTTATTCGCAGGGCTTTGAGCGCGAGGAGTTTTTTAAAATTTGTCGCACCGCCGATCAGATCGAGGATACGTATGAGCAGCTAGTTGCGCAGCGCGATAGAAAGCCCTTTATGATGGACGGCCTAGTCGTGCGCGTGCAGAGTATCGCGGCTAGCAAGGAACTTGGCTATACGGAGAAATTTCCTAAATTTATGGTCGCGTATAAATTTCCCGCGATCGAAAAGACCACTCGGCTGCTTGACGTCGCGTTTCAGGTCGGACGCAGCGGCGTCGTGACTCCGGTGGGTGTGCTAGAGCCCGTAAATATCGACGGCGCGATAGTAAAGTCCGCCACGCTGCATAACTTCGACGAGATCGAGCGCCTAGGCGTACAAAAGGGCGATTTTATCAGCATTATCCGCTCGGGCGACGTGATACCAAAGATCATGGGCGTCTTTAAGCAGCGCAGAGACGGCTCGCAAACCCCGATAGAGAGGCCGCGCGAGTGCCCGGTATGCGGGTCGATGCTGCTAGACGAGGGCGTTTTTGTCAAGTGTCAAAACCTCGAGTGCAAGGCGCGCGTGATAAATTCGCTCATACATTTTGCGAGTAAAAAGTGCCTAAATATCGACGGACTTGGCGATGCGATAGTAAATCAGCTTTTTGAAGCGGGTTTGGTCGCCAAAATCGCCGACATTTACGAGCTTACGGCGCAGGATTTAGCGCGACTAGAGGGCTTTAAGGATAAAAAGATCGCAAATCTGCTCGGCGCCATCGAGGCTAGCCGTACGCCCGCACTGCATAGCTTTATAGCGAGCCTTGGCATCGAGCACATCGGCGAGGTTGCGGCTAAAAAGATAGCGCAAATTTATCCGCAAAACTGGCGCGAGCTAAGCTTCGGCGAGGTCGCCGCGATCGAAGGCTTCGGCGATGCGATGGCGGAGAGCTATGCGGAGTTTATGCAGGTAAATAGGCAAAATTTAGATGAAATTTTACGTTTCGTTAGCCCGCAAGCGCAGAGTTTTGAGACAAAACAAAGCGCGATAAGCGGTAAAACGTTTGTGATAACGGGCACGCTTAGCAAGGGCAGGGATGAATTTAAGGCTATTTTGGAAGCAAACGGTGCGAAAGTAAGCGGCTCGGTGAGTAAGAAAACGGACTTCGTGCTTTACGGCGAGGAGGCGGGCAGCAAGCTGGATAAAGCGCGCGAGCTAGGCGTCGCAACGATAACCGAAGACGAGCTAAGGCGGATGATTGAGATTTGATTTATTTGTCGCAAGCCGCCTAAATATCAGCCGAAACAAGGCCGCCGAGCTCATAAAAAACGGAAAAATTTTGCTAAACGGGCAAATTTGCTCTAAGCCTAGCTTTGAGGTGGGCGAATTTGATAAATTTGACGGCACGGACGAGCTAAATTTAAAGGCTTGCAAAAACGACGACGCCAAAAAGAGTGCGGTAGCGGAAACTAAAAATTTTTGCGAAGCAAATTTGACGGACGCAGCCCAAACTGCGGGTGAAAAAGCTCGTAGCGGCGAGCAAAATTTAAACTCAAACGTCGCAAAAATCGAGCTCGTCGGCGAAATTTACGTCGGACGCGGCGCGCTAAAGCTAAAAAGCTTTTTGGCGGCTTGTCCGCTAGAAATCAAAGGTAAAAACGCCCTTGACGTAGGCTCAAGCACGGGCGGATTCGTGCAGATTTTATTGCAAAACGACGTAAAAAGCGTTACCGCGCTAGACGTGGGCAGCTCGCAGCTAGATGAGAGCCTGAGAGCCGATCCGTGTGTGATAGTAGCCGAAAATACCGACGTACGCGAGTTTGCGGCATGGTGTCAAAGCTCAGTCGTAGGCGGTAAATTTGACGACTCAGAGCAAAATTTAAAAACCCAAATCGAGCCGAATTTTAATCACGGCAAATCGAATTTTGCCGAGCAAGACGGACTTTTAAATGAAGCAAGCGAATCAGCCTTTGCGCCGTCAAATTTAACGCAGGCTGGAGCCAAGACGGACGAGTCAAATTCGGTTTGCGTAAATTTAGCGGCAAAAAGCCAAAACGCCAAATTTGACTCCCATGCCGCCAAAAACGTCGCACGCAAATTTGATCTCATCACCTGCGACGTGAGTTTTATCTCGCTTAAAGAAATTTTGCCCTCTATCGACGCGTTAGCGGGCGAAAACTGCGATATTATCTTGCTTTTTAAGCCGCAGTTTGAGGTCGGCAGGACGGCCAAGCGAAATAAAAAGGGCGTCGTAACGGACACAAAAGCCGTGCGCGAGGCGAGGGCTAAATTTGAGATTGCGGCGGCAAATTTGGGCTGGATAATGCGCCAAACGCTCGAATGCGAGGTAAAAGGAAAGGAAGGAAATGCCGAATTTTTCTACGCTTTTAACAAAAGATAATATCACGGCCGTGGCGATCGGGCACTTTGACGGCGTGCATCGCGGCCACAAGCAGCTTTTAAAGCAGCTTGGCGAGTACGGCGGACTAGTCGTGATCGACAAAAACAAGGCCAACATCACGCCAAAGCTAAAGCGCGCCGAGTACTCGAGCTATCCGTGTTTTTTGTATGATTTTGAGAGTATAAAAGGGCTTGGCGGCGACGAGTTTATCGCGCTTTTGAAGCGGGATTTTAAAAATCTGCAAAAAATCGTCGTTGGATTTGATTTTCGTTTCGGGCGAAACAGGGCGTGGGACAAGCATGATTTGCGGCGTATTTTTGACGGCGAGGTGGTCGTAGTAGACGAGGTTTGCTTTGACGGTATGGGCGTGCATAGCTCGGCTATACGCGAGTATATCAAGCAGGGCGAGATATACAAGGCAAACCGCCTGCTAGGCCGCGAATATTCGATCGAAGGTCGCGTGATAAAGGGGCAAGGCATCGGGTCGCGTGAGCTCGTTCCGACGCTAAATTTGGACATCAAAAGCTATCTTTTACCGCGCGAGGGCGTCTATGCGACGAGGACTCGCATCGGCTACAAGACCTACGGCTCGGTTACCTTTATCGGCAACCGAGTGAGTACGGACGGCAGCTTTAGCGTCGAGACGCACGTACTAAACGAAAATATCGAGGGCGCCCGCGACGTCGCGGTTTGCTTTATCAAACGACTGCGCGACAACCGCAAATTTGAAAGCCTAGAGGAGCTAAAGGAGCAGATTGGGATCGACATCAAACAGGCGATGGAGTTCGTCGGCGTGTGCGATCTCTACGTAGTTGCCGATGCTGCAGCGCAAAGGAGCGAGCCGTGAAAGACGAAATCTTTAAAGAACCGATAAAAAAGCAGTTTGAATTTGACGCGAGCGTGGCGTCGGTGTTTGACGATATGATCGGGCG
>CAURKE010000021.1:0-8873 GCA_963525055.1 uncultured Campylobacter sp.
TGTTTTTAACGCGCCCATTATACTAGAAATTTGCTTTTTCCCAGCTTTTTTAAAACAAAATGTGATAAAATCCGCTCTATGAAAAAAGAGAATTTATTACTTCCGGCTAATGTAAAAAAGGTCGGCCTAGTCGCAAAAATCAATGCAAATTTAGTTAAAAATGCGCGAATTTTACGCGAAATTTTGGCTCGCTACGACGTTCAAATTTTATTTGAAAACGCGCTCGCTAAACATTTAAATTTAAAAGAAGGCTCAAATTTGCAAGGATTTGAGGTTTGCGAGCTGGCTACGGAGTGCGATTTTTTGATCTCGCTGGGAGGCGACGGCACGATCATCTCGCTTTGTAGAAACGCAGCCGAGATTTCGCCCTTCGTGCTAGGCATACATGCGGGCAGGCTGGGATTTTTAACAGATATCACGATGAATGAATGCGAGAAATTTTTCGCCGAGTTTTTCGAGGGCAAATTTGAGGTCGAGACTCCTTTTATGCTTGACGTTTTTTTGCACAAAAAAAGCGGGGAAATTTTGCACAAGATCGCCTTTAACGACGCGGTAATCGTTGGCGAAAAGGTAGGCTCCATGACCCACGTGGAGGCTTTTTGGAACGAAAAATACTTTAACGCGTATTTTGGCGACGGCGTCATCGTCTCTACGCCCGTGGGCTCTACCGGATACAATATGAGCGCGGGCGGGGCGATAACCTATCCTTTGAGCGAGGTGTTTTTGGTTACGCCTGTTTGCTCGCACTCGCTCACGCAGCGCCCAGTCGTGCTTCCACGCGGATTTGAGATCAAATTTAAAACCGCAAGCGCGGCGGTGCTCGTTATCGACGGGCAGGATAGGTATAAGATGAGCGAGCTTGAGGGCGTGAGCATGACGCTAAGCGCGAGCACGGCGCGGTTAATCCGCCACGTCGGGAGAGATTATTTTCAAATTTTAAAAGAAAAGCTGCATTGGGGTTATAATGATTGAGCGGATTTTGATAAAGCAAAATTTGAGTTTTGAAAACGTCGAGTTAAATTTTGGGCGCGGACTTAGCGTATTTACGGGCGTTAGCGGCGCGGGCAAATCTGTCCTGATGGGCTCGATAATGGCGGTTTTGGGGCTAAAGGATAGCGAAGCGAAGCTGATTGAGGCCGACGTCTCGCATAAATTTGACCTTGAGGAATTCGGTCTTGAGAGCGAGGAAATAAATACCTTTAAGCTTTTTCGAGACAAAACGACGCGCTACTTTATAAACTCGCAAGCCGTTTCTAAAAAAAATCTCGCCAGCATCGCCAAAGAGCACGTCAAATACCTATCCGCAAAGGAAATAAACGAATTTGAAAACGAGAGATTTTTAAATTTGCTTGATAGCTTGCAAGCCAAAAAAGACGCTAAATTTAACGAAACGCTCGGCGAATTTAGGCTCAAATTTGAGGAATTTAGCCAAATCTCGCGCGAGCTGAAAAAAATAATCGACGAAGAAAAAAGAGTGGAGGAGCTAAAGGAATTTGCTTCTTTTGAAATCAATAAAATAGAAAGCGTGAGTCCGAAAATCGGCGAATTTGACGAGCTGATGGAGCTAAAAAAGCGCCTGAGTAAAAAGGATAAAATTTTAGAAGCGTGGAATAGAGCAGAGCAAATTTTTAATTTCGAGCAATCCGTAGTGGATGCGCTAAACATCAGCGACGTCGATAGTAGCTTTTTTGAAGAAGCGATGAACGAGCTGCGAGTGGCGCGCGAAAATCTAAACATGGACGAGCTAGAGGATGTAGATATCGAGGGAGTGCTAGACCGCATCGAGGCGATAAACTCTCTCGTGCGTCGCTACGGCGGCGAGGATGAGGCTTTGCAGACGCTAAAAACGCGCAAAGCGGAGCTTGCAAGATACGAAAATATAAGTTTTGAAAAGAGCGAACTGGAGCGTAAATTTAAGCAAAATGAAGCCGCGGTAAACGCGCTGGCGGATAAAATCAGCCAGGCTCGTGCGGCAAATTTAAAGGAGCTTGAAGCGCTCATAAATTCGTTTCTAAAAGAGCTTTATATGAGTGAGATTTCATTAAAGATAAATAGCAAAACCCTAGACGCCGCAGGTAGGGACGAGGTAAATTTAAGCCTAAACGAGACGGCGCTAAAAAATCTAAGCTCGGGCGAGCTAAACCGCTTAAGGCTAGCTTTTATCGCGAGCGAAAGCAAGATCACCGGAGGCGGCGAGGGCGTCATAATCCTAGACGAAATAGACGCGAATCTAAGCGGAAAAGAGGCGATGAGTATCGCAAACGTGCTGCTAAGCTTGGCCAAATTTTATCAAATTTTCGCTATCTCGCATCAGCCGCAGCTAAGCTCCAAGGCCGATTCGCATTTTCTAGTCGAAAAGCGCGGCGAAACCTCGAACGTGAGGGAACTAAAAAACGAGGAGCGCGTAAGCGAGCTGGCTCGTATGATAAGCGGCGAACGTATAACTGAGGAAGCGATAAATTTCGCCCGCCAGCTTTTGGTTGTTTAAGCTTGGCTTAAAATTTAGGTTGAAAAAAGAAAAGTAATGGTATATTTGAAAAATTTTTTTAACGAGAATAGATGGAAAAAAATAAAATTTTAATAGTAGAAGACAACAAAGCGCTAGCTAGACTGATCGCCAAAAAGATGGAAGATAAGGTCGAGATGGAGATCGACGTGGCGTACACTATGGCTGAAGCGCAAGCTTTTTTAAGCGATCCGAAAGAGTATTTTATCGCGCTACTTGATCTAAATTTACCCGATGCTCCAAACGGCGAAATCGTGGACTACGTCATCTCAAAAGGACTACCTAGCATCGTGCTAACGGGCAGCATGGATGATGCTACTAGAGAGAGCTTTATCCATAAAGATATCGTGGACTACGTCTACAAAGGTAACATGGACGATATAAATTATATATTTAAGATCATAAACCGCCTCAGCAAAAATAGACAATATAAAGTAATGGTTGCCGAGGACTCGGCGCCTTTTAGAAATAATCTTAAAAAAATCCTAACTAGCCTTCAGTTTCAGGTGTTTACCGCCGCTCACGGCGAGGAGGCGATGAGTTATTTTGCCGATAACCCCGACATGAAACTTGTCGTTTGCGACTATAGGATGCCCGTAAAAGACGGCCTTGAGGTGCTAAAAGAGATAAGAGCTGCGGGCGATAAGAATCAAATCGGCGTTTTGATGATGACGAGTCCGAGCGAAAACGTAAATGGTGCGATATTTTTGAAAAACGGAGCGAATGATTTTATCGCTAAACCTTTTGTAAAAGAGGAGCTTAT
This sequence comes from uncultured Campylobacter sp., assembly GCA_963525055.1. Lineage (GTDB taxonomy): Bacteria > Campylobacterota > Campylobacteria > Campylobacterales > Campylobacteraceae > Campylobacter_A. The sequence continues at coordinate 3,270 of CAURKE010000021.1, forward strand.
TTGCAGGGTAAATAATCTAATCGAAGCGATGGAAAACATAAATCAAATCGCTGATTTTGCCAATAAAGACTTCCTAACCGGCGTTTATAATAGAAGGTATTTTTACGACGATATGAACGAGTACGTAGCCTACGCCGAGGAACACGCCGAGCCTTATGCGGTGGCGATGCTAGATATCGATCATTTTAAACATATAAACGATACTTACGGCCACGACGGCGGCGATAAGGCGTTAAAGACGCTAGCTAAAAAGCTTATCGACGAGACTAAAAAAGGCGATTTGGTAGCGAGATTTGGCGGGGAAGAATTTTGTATCGTACTAAAAAACGTCTCAAACGAAGAGGCGGTTAAATTTTTCGTAAATTTAAGAGCTGGCATTGCAAACTGCAAAGTACGACTAAAAAAAGAGCAGATAAAATTTACCGTCTCTATCGGAGTGGCCTTTAGCAGGAGCGATTATGGGTTGGACGAGCTTTTGGAGCTTGCCGACGAGGCTCTTTATAGGGCAAAAGAAAACGGGCGAAATAGGGTAGAAATAGCCTGATGATAATAGACACTCACTGTCATTTGGACGATGAAAGCTTTGATAACGATCTAGTAAAAGTTATCGCAAATGCCCAAGAAAACGGTGTCGGCGGAGTGCTAATACCGGGTGCTGATATTAATGATTTACCAAAAGCGGCTAAAATAACCCGAGAATTTGAAAACGTATTTTTTGCCGTCGGAGTTCATCCGTATGAGAAAGCGGGATTTGACGAAGAGGCGCTGCGTAAATTTGCGCGAGACGAAAAGTGTATAGCCGTAGGCGAATGCGGGCTTGATTATTTCCGCTTGCCTAAGGACGAAAATGAAAAAGAGCTTGAAAAAACGGAACAAAAGCGCATATTTAGAGCGCAGCTTGATATGGCGGTAGAGCTAAATTTGCCGGTCATTTTGCATATTAGAGATGCAAACGAAGATAGTTTTAATATCTTAAAAGAGTATGCAAGCAGGCTAGTCGGAGCGGTTTTGCACTGCTATAACGCTTCGCCTTTGCTTCTGGAGCTTGCAAAAATGGGCGAATTTTACTTCGGTATCGGCGGGGTTTTGACCTTTAAAAACGCGAAAAATTTGGTTCAAATTTTGCCCCAAATTCCGCGAGATAGGCTGCTGCTTGAAACCGATGCGCCGTATCTGACGCCCGAGCCCTTTAGGGGGCGTAGAAACGAGCCTGCCTTTACGCGCTTTGTCGCAGTAAAGATGGCTGAGATTTTAAATTTAAAAGAAGAAGAGGTAATGGAAATAACAACGAAAAACGCAAAGAAAATCTTTATGAAATTTAACACGTAATCAAGGAGAAAAATGAAAATCTTTAGAGTAATAATGCTGTGTCTAGCATGTACGGGGTGGCTTTTTGCGACCGCGGCTAGCAACGACGCAGAGCAAACCCAAAAGATGATATTAAAAGAATTCGACATAGACGCTAAATTTTTACAAAGCTCTCACTACGCTTCTATAAAAAATTCCATCAAGGACGGTAAGAGAAAAGAGTTTACCAATACCGTCAAAAACGGCTACAAACACATCCCGATGCTTCAAAAGATCATAAAAGACTCAGGTATCCCGGAGTCGTTTTTGTATCTTGCCATGACTGAGTCGGGGTTTTCAAATAACATAGTTTCCAGCAAAAATGCCATCGGAATTTGGCAGTTTATGGAGTCTACGGCAAAGCTTTACGGCCTTAGAGTAGATAAGTATACCGACGAGCGAAAAGACCCGATGGCAGCTACCGCCGCGGCTACAAAATATCTACAAAGCCTAAAAAACGACTTTGGTAAATGGTATCTTGCGATGATGGCATATAACTGCGGCGAAGCAAGGCTAAGAGATGGCATCAGAAAGGCCGGAACTACAGATCTAGCTACGCTACTAGACGATAAAAAAAGCTACATCCCAAAAGAGACAAAAAGATTCGTCAAGAAAATTTTAACCATAGCGCACATAGCCAAAGAGCAGGAAAATTTACTCGCTAAAACGCAGGCTCTAAGCGGTACGAACGGTATAGAGCTGTCAAAGATAGACGTTCCGGGCGGCACAACGCTGATGGAGGTCGGAGACAGCATAGGGCTTAGTCTAAAAAAGATGAAAGAATATAATATGCATCTAAAATTCGTCTACACTCCGCCGACAGAAAAGCCTTATTATCTTTATATTCCGTCAAACAAAAAGAAAATGTTTAACGACAACTTCGAGGCAGCACAAAATAGAAAATTTGAGATTTATACCGTCAAAGAAAGCGACACGCTGCTAACTATAGCTAAAAAAACCGGCGTAAATCATAAAATCATAAAAGAGTACAACGACCTTGCCTCAAACGAGATCAAGCCTAATCAAAAGCTAGTCATACCAAGCGAGCAAAACGTCAACTACCTAGCCGAGTACATGGTTAAAAGCGGCGATACTCTCGGAGAAGTTTCGCAGAAATTTGACGTAGCGCTTGAGGATTTAAAAGAAGCCAATACGCTTATGAGCTCAAACAGCTCGATCGGAGCCAAACTTGCCGCAACCGAGTAGGGCTAAATTTATATTTTTTAGTCTATTTTTTGTATTTTTTATGAGCGGCTGTTCGTTTTTGACATCGCCGTTTGGCGGGATCGCCAGTAGCGGCGGCACAAAAAAAAGCGGTAAGATAAACAGCTCAAAGGGCATGCATGAAGCAACCATGCGCCCTTATACCATAAACGGTAAAACCTACTATCCAACCGTCGTAAAGGTCGGCGATAGAGCTAGCGGTATAGCTAGCTGGTACGGTCCGGATTTTCACGGTAAAAAGACGTCAAACGGCGAGACTTACGATATGCACGCTATGACGGCGGCGCATAAGACTCTGCCGATGAACACTATGGTGCGCGTGACAAATATAAAAAACGGTAAAAATATCATCGTGCGTATCAACGACCGCGGACCTTTCGTTGCAGGGCGCGTGATAGACCTGTCAAAAACGGGCGCGGTGAAACTTGACGTATTTAACGTCGGTACGGCTCCGGTTTTGCTAGAGGTCGTCGGCTTTAACGGTAACGTCGGCGGCGGAGCGGTCGTAGCATCCTCGCAGCCTAGCTCAAAACAGTCTAGCTCGCAAAAACCGAGCACTCATACTAAGTCACAGTCGCAACAACAGCAGCAACAAACTTTTGTTGGCGGTATTTTTATGGTACAAATCGGCGCATTTAAAAATTTAAGTGGCGCAAATGCCTTTAAGCAGCAGCACGCTGGACAATACGGCAACGGCGCTTATGACACGGTCATAAAGTCCTATGAGCTTGACGGCGGTAAAATTTACAGAGTATTTATAAGCGGCTTTAGGAGTGAAGAGGAAGCAAAAGACTTCATAAGCGCAGGGCATATCTCGGGCGCATTTTTCGTGAGGGAATAAGATGCAAAGAAAGACAAAAGAGACGGATATCAGCCTAGAGCTTGAAATTTACGGCAGTGGCAAATCCGAGATAAGCACGGGGATAGGATTTTTCGATCACATGCTCGAGGCCTTTTGTAAGCACGCGCTTTTTGATATGAAGCTTGTTTGTAGGGGCGATTTGCACGTGGATTTTCATCATAGCGTAGAGGATGTAGGTATCGTCATTGGTCAGGCTTTGCGCGAGAAAATTTATCCACTTAGCGGAGTAGAGAGATTTGGCGAGGCGACGGTAGTTATGGACGAGGCGGCGGTAAACTGCGCCCTTGATCTTTCAAATCGTCCGTTTTTGGTATACGAAAGTATAAGCGATGGCAAAGTCGGCGAATTTGACGTAGAGCTGGCGAACGAGTTTTTCCAGGCTCTAGCATTTAATGCCGCAATCACGCTACATATCGCCAAAATCCGCGGACGAAATTCCCATCATATTTTGGAGGCTAGCTTTAAAGCCTGTGCCGTCGCGCTAAGAAGGGCTCTAACCAAAAACGCTAGAGTCGGCGTGCCTAGCACGAAAGGCGTGTTGTGATAGAGATTATATTTTTAGATGTCGATGGCTGTTTAACCGACGGCAAGATCGTTTATAGCCCAAACGGCGACGAGCTTAAATTTTTTGACGTCAAGGACGGATACGCTATCGAGAGCTGGCTAAAGCTCGGGAAAAAAGTCGCAATCATCACTGGCAGAAGCTCGCCCATCGTCGAAAAAAGGGCGCAGGATCTAAAGATAACGCACGTCTATCAAGGCGTTAGCGATAAGCTTGAAGTCGCGAAACAGATACTAGAATTTGAAGGGTTAGGGTTTGAAAACGCTGCAGCTATAGGCGATGATTACAACGACTACAAGCTGCTAAAAAGCGTCGGATGGAGCTTTAAGCCGAAAAATGCAATCAAAGAGCTTGAAGTAAGAACAAAGCTTAACTACAAAGGCGGCAACGGCGCGGTGCGAGAGATGATAGAGATACTTATCCGAAGCGAAGGCTTAACGCAAGAGTGGGCTAAACGTTGGTTATAAGGATTTTTTACCTAGTCGTCAGCATTTTTAGCGTGGCGATGGTTTATTTGGCGATTGAAGAGCCTTATTATAGCGATCTTTTAAGCGGCGGCGAGGTGAGTGCGAGCATGCAGATGAGCGCGGTCACGGACTACGAGATGAACGCCACTGCAGTAAACGCCAGGTATCAAGCCGATACGTGCAATAGATATAAAGATAGAGACGAGTGTTTAAAATTTAAAGGCGTGGCGATAAGGGGCGACAAGGAGCACAATATCAGTTCAGATGAGGCGATTTATCAAGAGGATTTATTAAAATTTAAAAATAATGTTAGATATATAAACAACGAAAATCTTAAATTTGTGTCCAATGAAGCCACTTATGATATAAAGAAAAAAATAGCCATCAGTAACACCCCGTTCGTTATGACTCAAAATGGGGATAAAATTACCGGCAATAGTTTAATTTATGATTTGAATTTAAAAACAACTAAAATAAAAGGATTTCAAGGATGGATAGAGCAAGAAAGGCGATAGGAACTCTACTGGTATTTTGCTTTCTGCCGCTGTTTGCTGAGCAGGTAGAGGTTAATGCCGATAATTTCTTTGCCGACGAGAGTAAATTTATGGGCGAATTTAGCGGCAAAGTAAAAATCACCAAAGGTAAAGACGTATTGACGGCGGATAAGGTTATTATTTATTTTGATTCCAAGAAAAACCCAACCAAATACGTAGCCTCGGGTAACGCCAAATTTAGAGTATTTATAAAAAATAAAACATACGACGGTAGCGGTAGCGAGCTTATTTATGAGCCTGCGCCGAATTTATATACGATAAACGGAAACGGATTTTTGCACGAGATAGAGAGCGATAAAAAAGTCTACGGCGAAAAGATCACCGTCAATCAAAACAGCGGAACGTATAACGTAAACAGCGGCAAGAAAGAGCCGGTCAAATTTATATTCCAGGTCGAGGACAAAAAGTGATCCGCGTTTTAAACGCAAAATTTCTCGTTTCAGCGCCCGACATCTCGCTAGCTCCGCCTGCAAACTCTAGCGAAGTGGCGTTTTTGGGGCGCTCAAACGTCGGAAAAAGCAGCCTCATAAACACTCTCGTAAACCAAAAAAGCCTAGCCAAAAGCAGCTCGATGCCCGGCAAAACGCG
>CAURKE010000022.1:0-8705 GCA_963525055.1 uncultured Campylobacter sp.
CGTCTTTTCTAAAGTCGTCAAGCCCCAAAAGCGCGGCAAATCCGACGCTGCGCATACCGCCCATAAGAGCGCGCTCCTGGGCGTGGAAGCGGTAGGCAAACGAGCGCTTGACGCCGCCGAGGTGAAATCTCGCATACGCCGTCGGGTCGTAAGTCTCCTGAAAAACCACGACGTAGTCCGCGCCGCAACCGTGCAAAAACGCGTATTCGTCGGCATTTAGCGGATAGATCTCGACGCCTACGTTGCTAAAAAGTCTAGACGCCTCCTTGCAAACCTCGCCGATGTAGCCCAGGTCGCTTTTTTTCGCGCTTTCGCCGGTTAGGATCAGCACGTCTTTTAGTCCGCTTTTTGCGATATTTGCTAGCTCAGTCGCCGCCTCATCCGCCTTTAGCCGCACGCGCGAGATTTTATTTCGCGAGCTAAAGCCGCAGTAGACGCAGTCGCTGTCGCAAAAATTTGAGATATAAAGCGGCGTAAAAAACTGCACCGAGTTGCCAAACTGCCTGCGCGTCCTATCTCGCGCCGCCTCCGCCATCTCGTCCAAAAACGCGCCCGCAGCGGGGCTTAGAAGCGCTTTTAACCCCTCTATGCTTAGATTTTCTTCGCCAAGAGCTCGCTTTACGCTGAGGGCGTCAAATTTTTCGTAGTCGTAGTCCTCTCGCGCGGCTAGCACCCGCCGCATCAGCGTTTCGTCTATGCGCTGCGCGCCGTCGGCATACTCCATCACGTCTATATTTTTCAAATATTTCTCCGTTTTTTATCTAAATTTCGGGCGTTAAATTTGATCGTTTTTAGGGCGCGAGGCGGCAAATTTTACGCGCCTAGACCCGCGCCTTTTCGGCGCTAAATTTAAAAACCGTGCGAAATCTTCAAATTTAAAATTCGTAGAATTTAACGAGGCAATTTTCATCCTCGCCCGCCTCAAATTTGACGCCGTTTTTCATGCCGTCAAATTTAAAACCAAATTTACTCCAAAAATCCCGTCAGCGGACTCGACGCACGAGCGCTTTCGCTCACATTGCCAAGCCCGGATAGATACGCCAGCCTGCCCGCATGAATCGCCAGCGCAAATGCCCGCGCCATCGTTTTTATGTCGCCGGCAGTCGCGATAGCGGTGTTTGCCATCACGGCTGCGCAACCCATCTGCATCGCCTCGCACGCCTGCGCCGGAGTGCCGATGCCCGCATCCACGATCACGGGCAGGTCTATCTCGGCGAGCAAGATTTTTATAAATTCGCGCGTACAAAGGCCTTTATTTGTCCCGATCGGAGCGCCAAGCGGCATCACGCACACAGCACCCGCAGAGGCCAGATCGCGCGCTACGTTTAGGTCTGGATACATATAGGGCATCACGACAAAGCCCATGTTTGCGAGCTTTTCGGTCGCTTTTATCGTTTCGTAGTTGTCGGGTAGCAGGTATTTGCTATCTCTGATGACCTCAACCTTCACGAGATCGCCGCAGCCCGCCTCTCGCGCGAGCTTTGCGATACGCACGCACTCATCGGCGTTTCTAGCGCCCGAGGTGTTTGGCAGCAGCGTCACGCCCTTTGGGATAAAGTCTAAAATATTTTCTACCCCGCCCTCGTTCACGCGCCGAAGTGCTAGCGTCACGATCTGCGCGCCCGCCTCGTGCACCGCAGCCTCCAAAAGAGGTAGCGAAAATTTACCCGATCCCAGGATAAAACGCGAGCTAAATTTATGCCCGCCAAGCTCTAAAATATCGTTTTTTTCGTCAAATTTCATCTCAACCCCCCCCGACAAAATGCACTATCTCGGCCGAGTCGCCGTCTCTTAGCGCCGTATCAAATTTATCTTTGGGCAAGATTTCTCCGTTTAGCTCGACTGCGATGCGCTCAGGCTTTAGCCCCTTTGCGGCGAGCAGCTGCGCTACGGTTTTGCCGATAAATTCGCTCTCGTCTTTGCCGTTTATTTTTAGCATTTTCTTTCCGTTTTATTAAATTTAGCGCGCCCGTGCGGGTCAAATTTTGCGCTGCGTAAGCTCGCGATTATACCGCTTTTTGCTAAATTTAAGCCAAATTTTTCATCGCTAGCGTGCAGGCGGCAAGCCCGTAAAACGCGACGCAAAGGCTAACGGTTAGCCCAAAAACGCTAACTGCCGGCGTCTGGCTAAAACTAAGCGCGAAAAACGAGATAAAGCTAGTGATAAACGCGGCAAATATCCCAAAAACGCGCTCCCGCCGCGACAAGTCGTCGTTTAGCGCAAAGATGAGATAATCAATCCCGACCGCGCTCGCCAAAATAAGCCCGAAAATCGCAAAAATATTTACGTGGACGCCGAGCGCCGTAAAGCCGCAAAGCACGACCAGCACGCCAAGCGCGATGACGCTCATAACCAAAAGCGAGCGCGCCGCCCCAAAAAACGCCCATAAAAGCGCAAACGCGACCAAAAACGCGCCGCCTTTTAATACCGCGGCCCAGGCCTTGGCTTCGGTCAAATTTTGATTTAGCGCGCCGACGAAATCCACGCTAAAAGCGCCGTTTGCTTTTAAAATTTCATCCGTTTTCGCGCCGCTTGCAAGCCCCTCGGCATATACCGCACTGCTGTTTGGGTTCGGTAAAAATCGCGTCAAATTTTTTGCCGCGTCAAATTTTAAAATCTCGCTAACGCCGATAGTTTTGGCGTTTGCGATCTTTTCCAGCTCGGATTTTACCAGCTCGCTAGGCAAGCCAAACTGAGCGTAAATTTTAAATATTTCCTCGTCCTGCGCGGCTTGCTTAAAGATATTTTTTACGGTTTCCTGCTCGGCACGGCTTAGGATAAATTTAGAAATCGAGGCGTAGTCTTTGGCGAGATTTGCCTGCTTTAGCTCGCGCATCAGCCGCTTTTCGTCGCCGACTAGATCGTCGCCGCCCTTTAGCACGATGACGGAGTTTTGCGGTGCGGCGCCCGTTATCTCGCTGATCTTTTTAGACTGCTCCAGTAGTTCCGCGGGCGAGCTTGCGTAGTCTTTGATCTGCTCTGGCGCGCTTAAACTTTTAAAATTTAACGCCAAAATTCCCGCGCAAAGCGCAAATGCGGCGAGTAAAAATTTTAAATTTACCGCTCCCGCCGCGCGCTCGCAAAATCCAGCAAATTTATCAAAAAACCTTGAAAATAAGGCGCTTTGCGCAAATGTCGCCCCCTCAAAGATAAATGGCAGGCAAAAGTATGTAAATAAAAACGCCCCAAGCAGCGTAAATAGCGAAAATATCGCCGTTTGGCGCAGTAGCTCAAGCGATGAAAAGGCAAAAACGCCGTATCCACTCATCGTGATGCAAAGCCCGAGCAAGAAAATCTTAAGCATCGGGCACACGCTCGCAGCCGCCACAGGCGCGTTTTGATTTTTACCCAGCCAGTGCAGCGCAAAATCAAACATGAGTCCAACAAGGCTCGTGCCGATAACCACGACCATGACACTAAGGCTATCGTAGATCAAAAGCGAAGCCGCAAGCCCGCACGCAAAGCCGAAAATCGCGACGAAAACGACGCAAAAAATGCGAAAATTTTTAAACGCGAGCAGCAAAAAAATCGCGCAAAAACTAAGCGAAACCGCGCTCATAGAGGCACTTTCCTTGTCGCCGCCCTTTTTTCCGTAGGCCCCGTATAGCGCGCCGCAGCTAGCATAGGCCTGCACTGCGTCCTGCGCCGCGAGCTCGCGTACGCTTTCATAAAATTTGATCAAATTTCGCGGCTCGTAGCCGAGCCTAAGGCGCGCTTTTACGAGGTAAAATTTCCCGCCCTCATGCGCGGCTTCTAGCATCAAATTTGACAAATTTAGGCTGATTTTTGAGCCCTCTAGGCTCATGTGCGAGCTTAGGGCGAAAAAATCGTCCTTCGCGTTAAGCGGCTTAAAGGCGAATTGATTAAATAAATTTTGCGCGCTTTGTTTAAAAAACTCGTTTTTATCTTTTACCAAAAGCTCGTAGGTTTGCTCGTTTAAAAGCACGATTTTTAGGGCGTTTAGCTGAGTTAGATACGAGGTTAAATTTATGTCCTGCTTTGCGCGGTACTCTTCAAAAATCCCGCTTTGTGCGGCTAAATTTTCGCTCTTTTCTAAAAACTCAGGCGAATTTGAAGCTAGCAAAAACTCGTTTGAAGCGCTATCAAGCATCGCTTTTAACGCGGTTTGCTCGGTAGAGTTTTCAAAATTTACGAGAGAAAAAATATCCGCGTTTATCTTTTTCGCGTTCATAAAACAAACGGCGAGCGCGGCCAAAAACGCCACTAAAAAGATAAAAAAACGCGCGGATTTTTTCATTTTACGTTGTAAAAATCATTTACCGTTTTATCGCCGCTAACCTCGTTTAGCACGATCTTGCGGACGAATTTATCGCCTCCTACTAAGATTCGCGTAAAGATTTGCTTTAGCAGCAGATTTTTGGGCGTCAGCTCGATCTTCCAGTTGTTTTTATCGCCCGAGATTTTAAAGATAAACTCCTTCTCAAGCTCGTCTTTATCGAGCTTTATTATAGATAAAAAGAGCTTTTTATCAAAATTTTGATCGATTTTTATGAGCTGATTGCCGCTTTTTTGAAAGATACCGCGCTCGTTTATAACGATGCTAACCGCGATCGGGCTTAGCGTGTCGTAGAGCAGTTCGCTTTGACTGAGTTCAAATTTACCGTAGCTTTTAAACTCCACGTTAAAACCGCTCAAAAACTTCGTCTGCGCGAAATCGCCGCTGATATTTTGCGTTTTGATTTGAGATTTTATCTCATTAAAATCAAGCCCCATTAGGCTCGCCGCCAAACTAAAAATTATCGCTATTTTTTTCATTTATATACCTTTTTATTGCATTTTGTAACTCTTGCGGGATCTCAAAACACGTCTGCATCGCGCGCATATCCACAGCTGCTTGCGAGCTCGTGCCCGTGCACAGCGTCTCGCCTGTTTTTGCGCTTTTTGACGACGTAGCCGATCTTTAGAAAGCACTCGCACTCCTTTAGCGTCGCCTCCACCTCGATCTCATCGCCGAAAAACACGGGCTTTACGTATTTGGCCTCGATTTTTACGATCGGATAGGCGTAGCCGTCCGCTCTCATCGCCTCGTAGTCGTAGCCTATCTCCTCCAGTAGCGCGCATCTAGCCGTCTCGAAATACTTCACGTAGTTGCCGTGCCACACGACGTTCATGCTGTCCACGTCGTAAAACTGCGCCTTTAGCGCGACCGATTTTGATATCATCTCATCTCCAAAAATCAAAAAAATTAAACCACTGCGTAGGCGTTTGCTTGCAGCGATTTTCCAGCTCGCGGACGTAAATTTGCAGATATTTGCGCACTGCGGCGGCCCTGTCTCGCCCTAGTTTTACGGCGCTTGCCAGCGGCACTAGCTCGATCCTAAATTTACCGTCTATCTTTTGACACCACAGCGAGCTTATCTTTACGCCCAAAATCCCCGCGATCAAGTACGGACCGTAGTTAAAGCTTGCCTCCTTGCCTAGAAATTTCATGCGCGCGGCCTTATCGCCGCCAAGAGGCGTCCTGTCGCCCATTATACCGATATGCGTGCCGCTTTCGACGATATTTTTTAGCTCCAGCATCGCAGCTACGTCTAGCTCGTTAACTAGCATCATACGCACGCTGCCGTCGTTTTGGCTGATGCGCTTTAGCACCTCGTTAAACTCGCGCGAGTTTTTGTCGTAAGCCAAAATTACCATCCTAAAGCCATCGACGCGCGCGCCCAGAGCCTTGCAAATTTCGACGTTTCCAAGGTGCGCCGTGAGTAAAATTTGCCCTTTTTGCGCGCCGATTAGCTCGCTTTTGATACGCTCTAGGTCAATGATTTCTAGCTCGCTATCCTTGATCTTGCCTTTCCAGACTCTAAATTTATCGCAAATAGCGCCGCCAAACGCCTCAAAATGGCTAAAAACGCTCGTGCCTTTTAGCGTCTGCGAGCCTGCGAATTCGCTCAAATTTTGCCTAAATGCGGCGATGTTTTCGCGCTCGTTTTTTGAAAATATATAATAAAACCAAACCACGATTTTAACGATAAGCTTTAGTATAAACTCAGGCAAAATTTGCGCTAAAAATAGGCTAAGCCTCAAAAAAAATGCGCCGCCTCTTTCCTGACTTTTCCACCAGAGATTTTGCTCGGCGTTTTCTTGTGGTTTTTTTAAATCTTGTGAGTCATTTGCGCCGTCCTTAAAATTTGCGCTTTTGCTTAAATTTAACGGTGTTTGTACCTCGCTCGCTTCATTTATCGCGCCATCAAATTTAACGCCGTTTTCCGTGGATTCTACGGAAATTTGAGTGCTTGCCGCGTTTTTTTCGCTGATTTTGGCGGATTCTGCGTCAAATTTACGCGGCTCGTCGCGGTCATTTTCGCTCAAATTTACCCCGCAAGCTCGCCAAATTTTACTAAGCATAAATTTAGGCAGAGAAAAGAAGCATTTTGCGTGCATGAGGCTGATTAGCGCGTTATCGCGCACCATCTTAAAGTGCGAAACGCCGCCCTTTTCGTAACGCACGCAGGTATCTATCCAGCACATATCTACGCCCTGCCTAGCGGCATTTACGAGGATTTCGATGTCAAATTCCATTCTATTGGTCTTGCTTTTTGCCGCCGCTTTTCTAAGCTGCTCTAAAGGATAAACGCGAAAGCCGCACATAGCGTCTTTGATGCCAAGGCTTAGCGTATTTATCGCGACCCAAAAATTCGTGATTTTCCTGCCTTGGACGCGGGATTTTGGCGCATCATCGCCATAAATAGGATTTGCGCAGACGATACTTTGCGGGTGCACCTCGCTCTCGCGCAAAAACTCGCCGATAAGCGCCGCGTCATGCTGAAAATCGGCGTCGATTTGCAAAACGTGACTAAAACCGTGCTTCAGTGCAAATTTAAACCCGTCCTTCATCGCGATGCCCTTGCCGCCGTTTTGCGCGCGCGTGAGTAGCAATATCCCCTCCGTCCGCTCAAGCTCCGCCAAAATTTGTTTGCTCGCCTCGTCCGAGCCGTCATCCACGACGATAACGGGCAGATCGTAGGTTTTTAGCGCGGCGATCAAGGCTTTGATATTTTGCGGGTGATTGTAAAAGGGCACCAAAAATGCAAATTTATTCAAAGCGTAGCCCTTCCCGTCGAGCATTTTTCTCCGTTGCAAAATAGCTCAAAATAAAGCTTGCCGCCGCGTTTTTCAAAACAAACGCGAAGCGCATCGCCAGGCCTTACAAACTTCATAAATTTTAGATTTTCCACCGTACCGGCGCCGCTAACGTCGATACCCACACCGCAAGCTAGCTCAAAGACGTAATCAAGCTGCATAAATCCTGGCAGCAGCGGTAAATTTGGAAAATGGCTCTCGAAAATCTCAAGCCCGGCGTGCATGATAGTGCTAAATTCGTATTTTTGCGCTGAGTTTTCTAGTCGCTCGCCGCCCCCCTCAAATTTAGCGCAGATATCGTTTGTATTAACCGCGCCGCAGTTTGGGCCGCTCGCTAAATTTTGGCCGTTTATATAAATTTGACCGCCGCAAATTTTGCCCGCTTCATTTACGCGCCCGCCGCTCCAGACGGGTTTATGGCTAGCAAACAGCGCGTTTTCAAATTCGCTTTTTTCAAATTTACCCTGCTGGTTTCGCGGCATTTTTTCTACTATTTTAAAGTATCGGACGCTGTTTTTAAACTCGAGCTTCAAAAGCTCTTTTAGCTCGGCTACCACGCCTTTTTTGCCGATTTTTCTAAATTTTTTAAGCCCCTCGCCGTTAAACTCCAAAAGCGCGGCGATGCGTTTAAATTTAGGATGCGGTGCACAGTAGCAGTCCGCTAGCAGGCCGCTTTCTAGCAGCTTTGCCTCGATGCTCTCCAGATTCACGCGCTTGTCGTTTAGCTTTACTATGCGGTCTATCCTGCCTTGTAGGGCGAGGCGATCCTCGTCGATGCTGGCCGCGTCGTTAGTCTGAAAAAACTCGCACCAAGGCGAGCTTACGTTTAGCGCGCCTCTATCGTCCAGCCCTGCATTCACCGTACCAAACAGCCTAAGCCCGTCGCCGCAGTCTTTTGCCACTATGCCGGTTTCCGTGCTGCCGTAGATTTCGATGATACGCGCGTCGCAGATTCGGCCTAGCTCGCCCCTTAGCTCCTTTTTTAGCGGCGAACCCGCACTTACGATCCCGCTTAAGCCTTTTAGCGCGATTGCAGCGGGACTTTGAGCTAGAGTTCTAAGTAGCACCGGACTAGCGATAAATACGTGATTTGCAAGCTCTAATCCCAAAATAGCCTCAGGGTAGTTTAGCTCGTCCGCGATGACGCGCGCGCCCAGCACTAGCGGCAAAAAGACCTTAAACGTAAGCCCAAACATGTGCCTATGCGAAACGCTCGAAAAAAAGGTATTTTGGCTACTAAAATTTAGCTCGGCGGCCAGATACTCGCTCTCTTTTATCATCTGCGCGAGCGACTTTTTTATCATCTTGCTTTTGCCGCTAGAGCCCGAAGTTTGCAGGTAAAATTTAGCCTGCGGATCAAATTTAAGCCCTTTCGCGGGCTCGTTTGCAAGAAAATTTAAAAAATTTTCATCGTTTACGGCGGTCAAATTTGGCTCATAGATCGGCTTTGCTAGTACGCAAGGCGCGGCACCCGCCAAAAGTGAGCCGAAAAATGCGACGTAAAATTTAAACGCGTCATCGATATAAATTTGCAGCTCTTTTATATCGTTTTTTTCTAGAAACGAGTCAAATCTAAGGCACGAATCAAAGACGTCGCGAGAGT
>CAURKE010000023.1:0-8392 GCA_963525055.1 uncultured Campylobacter sp.
AAGCTAGCCGGCACGATAAACTCGTCCGTCACGCCCGCCTCGTAGCTTTGCATGATGTACTCTAGCGGTGAGATAGTTTGCCCGTTTTCTCCGCGCGTCATCGCATCGTAGGCCGTTTTCACGCGCTCCCAGCGCTTGTCGCGGTCCATCGCGTAAAACCTACCGCTAACGCTAGCTAGCTTAAAGCCTTTATTTTGCGCCTTTTCTTGCAGCGATTTTATGAAAGCCAGCCCGCTTTTTGGGCCTACGTCGCGACCGTCGGTTATAGCGTGAGCGCATACCTCGCAGCCGTTTGCGACCGCAAGGGAACACATCGCGTCAAAGTGGTTCATGTGCGAATGCACGCCGCCGTCGCTGTAAAGCCCGACGACATGGACGCGCTTGCAAGTTTTAAACAAATTTAAAAGCTTTTCGCTTTTAGCCAGCGAGCCGTTTTCAAAACCGAGCGAAATTTTTACCAAATTTTGATACAAAACCCGCCCGCTGCCGATACACATGTGCCCAACCTCGCTGTTTCCCATCTGCCCCTCAGGCAAGCCCACTGCTAGGCCAGAGGTTTTTATGAGCGCGTTTGGGACGTTTTTAAACAGCCAGTCGTATGTGGGCTTTTTTGCCGCCGCAAATGCGTTAAATTCGCTACTTTCATTATATCCGATGCCGTCGGTTATCACCAAAATAGTTTTTTGCGCCATTTTTAAATTTTCGCCTTAAATTTAGATATTTTTTAACGGCATTATACTAAAATTAGTTTTTTTTTAAATAAAGGCTTTTATGTTTTACTATATTTATGAATTCTCAAATTTTAATATCTTTCAGTATATCACCGTTCGCGCGGGTTTTTCGTTTTTTATTGCATTTTGCTTGACCGTTTGGGCGCTGCCTAAATTTATCGCGTGGGCAAAGGCCAAAAACGCCGCCCAGCCCATCTATGAGCTAGCTCCCCAAACGCACCAAAAAAAGGCCAAAACGCCGACGATGGGCGGACTGGTCTTTATCGGAGCAGCGCTTGGGGCGAGCGTGATCTGCGCGCGTCTTGATAACGTCTTCGTCCTTGCCTCGCTGATCTGTCTAGCGGGCTTTACCGCGCTTGGTTTTAAAGATGATTTTCGCAAAATCTCAGGCGGCAAAAACCACGACGGACTAAGCCCTAGAGCTAAGCTTGCGGTTCAAATTTTGATAGCCTTTGCGGTCTCGACGATGCTCTATTTACACGGCGAGCTGGGTAGTAAATTTTATCTACCGTTTTACAAATTTCCAGTGCTTGATCTAGGCGTTTTTGCGGTAGCTTTTTGGACGCTCGTCATAGTCGCAGCCTCAAATGCGGTAAATTTAACCGACGGCCTAGACGGCCTAGCTACGGTGCCTGCGGTGTTTTCGCTGCTGACTTTGGGCGTATTTGCCTACATCTGCGGACACGCGGTCTTTAGCTCGTATTTACTTTTGCCCAAGATTGCGGGCGTGGGCGAGACGGTCGTAGTGGCCGCCGCCCTAATCGGCTCTCTGATGGGATTTTTGTGGTTTAACTGCCATCCGGCCGAGGTTTTCATGGGCGATAGCGGAAGTCTGAGCGTAGGCGGATATATCGGGCTTATGGGCGTGATGACGAAAAACGAGATCCTGCTCATCATTATCGGTTTCGTCTTTGTCATGGAGACCTTGAGCGTGATTTTGCAGGTCGGAAGCTTTAAAATTTTTAAAAAGAGAATTTTCCTAATGGCACCGATACATCATCATTTTGAGATAAAAGGCTGGGTGGAAAATAAGATCATCGTGAGATTTTGGCTCATCGCCGTTTTGGCAAATTTGATCGCCATGACCGCGCTAAAAATCAGGTAAATTTAGCGCGAGCAAAACGGCAAAAAGCCGATCTTAGCGCGGATGAGAAACGCAAATTTTAGTGGCAAAGGGGAGAAAATGAGAAAATCGCTATTTGGCTACGGCGGTACGACGCGCGCAATTACGAAAAACTTCGGCAAAGAGGGCGGCTGGGACATCTACGACGATAAATTTAGCGAGATCTCAAGCGACGAATGGGGCAATACCCTACTACCGCCAAATCTTTTCATACCCGAAAAAAGCAGTCTAGAGATCCCAAGTCCCGGCTTTCCGCCGAGCCACGAGCTGGTTAAAAAGGCGCAAAATCTCATTAGCGAATATGACTATTTTTATAAAATTTACGGTGACAAAATGCCGTTCACCGTCTGGATCAGCGGCACGAACGGCAAAACCACGACGACAAAGATGACGCAGCACCTACTGGCGCGCTACGGCTCGGTAATGGGCGGCAACGTCGGGGTTCCGCTCGCAGACCTTGACGTAAACGCCAAAATTTGGGTGCTAGAGACCAGCTCCTTTACGATGCACTACACGAACGCCGCGACGCCCGACATCTACGCGCTTTTGCCTATCACGCCCGATCACCTCAGCTGGCACGGCGACTTTGCCGAGTATGAGCGCGCCAAGCTAAAGCCGCTAGCGATGATGGGCGAAAACACGGTCGCGATCCTGCCTAAAATTTACGCCGGGACGCCGACAAAAGCGAAGGTGATAAGCTACGAAAACGAGGCGGATTTGGCCCGGTTTTGCGGCGTAAATTTAAGCGATATAGCCTTTAAAACGCCGTTTTTAACGGACGCTCTTTTAGCGCTTGCTATCCAAAAAATTTTGCTTGATAGGTGCGACGTAGAGCTGTTAAACGGCTTTGTCATCGAGGGCAACAAGCTAGAGGAGTTTTGCGACGCGCGCGGCAGAACATGGGTAAACGACACAAAGGCGACTAACATCGATGCGAGCATCCAAGCCGTAAAACGATATGAGGGCAAATTCTTGCATTTGATTTTAGGCGGCGACGATAAGGGCGTAGATATGCGACCGCTTTTTGAAGCCTTGCGCGGCGCCAAGGCTCAAATTTACGCTATCGGCTCAAATACGAACAAGCTGATGAATCTTGCGGCTGAGTTTAAAATCCCCGCCGTAAAATGCAAATTTTTAAATGTTGCAGTCGGCGAGATAGATAAAAACTTCAAATTTGACGGAGCTGCTAAGACTAGCGCAAACAGAGAAAATTTGGATGAGATAGCGCTTTTAAGCCCTGCTGCGGCAAGCCTAGATCAGTTTAGTAGCTACGTAGAGCGCGGAGATGAATTTAAAAAAGCGATCTTAAATTTGAAAATTTAACGCTATATATGCGCCGTAAAGCCGCCAAATTTAAGCAATTGCCTTTAAAATAAATTTCATGTTTTAAAAATGTGCTAAATTTTGCACCTTTAACCAAAATTTAAGTATCAAGTGGCTAAAATCACATTTCTTTTTAACAGCGTGGTTGGATAGCTCAGTTGGTAGAGCAGCAGACTGAAAATCTGCGTGTCGGCAGTTCGATTCTGCCTCTAACCACCATCTTCATTTTTACATCACAAAAACACACTCCGCCTTGTCTGCCAAAATTTAAGTAAATTTTACGAATTAAAATTGTGAAAGATATCGTCTCGTCAAATTTAAAGTAGTTTAAGGCGAGCAAAATATAGGCCAAAGGCCGCTTCGCTCGCCAAAATAATCAAATTTGACCTACTTTGACGCTATTAGTGTTTACGATATTGTGTTCAAAGCCAAGCTGCTCTTTGCTAAGTCCTAGCGCAAGGCCCACTAGCTGCGAGAGGTGAATGATAGGCACTCTGACATCGGAGTTTTGTACGTCTTGATAACGCTCCTGATAGATATCAAGCTGCATCTATCTGGCAGAGCGGGCACGGCGTAACGATGCAGTCCGCGCCGTTTTCGTCGGCATTATTTACTATTTGGCTGGACATTTTTTGCACCGATTTTACAGCCGGATAGCTTGCGTGAAAACCGCAGCAGTCAAGTCTTTTTTCAAACGGTACTATTTTAGCGCCAAGGGCCTCTACGACGGTTTCAAAGCTTTTTGGATTTACCGAGCTTTCGCGGTTTTGGGTGGCTTTTTCGGGGGCAGGCTATGACAACCGTAAAATAGCGCGACCTTTAAATTTGAAAGCGGCTTAACGACTTTAGCCCTTAGCGTTTCTACGTTTTGATAAAGCACCCAAAGCAGGCTGGTTACCTCCGTGGTGCCTTGATACTGCATATTGCCCTTAGCTAGGAAGGTATTTATCCTATCTTTTTGACCGCGGTCAAGCGCCGTTTTGGCTCTCGTTAGCGTAAGGAAGCAAGTGCTGCACGTAGTTAGCACGGGCATATTCATGCCCTCAGCCAGAGCTAAATTTCTAGCGTTAGCTACCAGCGTAGCGATAGGATCGACGTCTTGAGCTTGCGTGGCGCCGCAGCAGCTCCAGCCTTTGATCTCGTGTAGTTTGATGCCCGGTATCGGCGCGATGGCTTCCAGCGAGATTTTAGATTCTTTTGCCGCTTGACTTAGGACGCATCCCGGGAAAAAAGCAAATTCGTTTTGTGCGCTCATGTTCTACTCCTTATCCGCAGCGGCGCACGCGGCTTTTATCATTTCTACCAACTCTTTATGGCCCTCAATATCCTATCCTCTTCGCCGAATATATGCAAAGGATTCATCTTGCCCGCACCCATCAGTTTTAGCGCGATATCCGTTTTGCTTACGGCCATAGCGCCTTCGCTTCTAAGGGCGAGTAAAATTTCATTTAGTCTGCCCGAGCCTTCGACCAGGTCGGTAAGGAAGGCGTTAGCGTGATCCAGGCCTTCGCCGGTATTTATGCCTTGCTTTTGGGTAAAGACTCTAAGTGCTGCTATATCGTCGGCCGCGCTGATACCTTTAGGGCAGCGGTCGGCGCACTCTTGGCAGTGCACGCAGTTCCACAGACCGCCTAAAACCGCAGCTTTAGCGTGAAACATCGGGTCTTTACCCCTAGAGTCAAACGTCGCTCTATGTGCATGTGTGAAGACAAAAGGCTTCATATAGTCGCTGCTATCAGCCGTTAGTTTGCTACACTCCGACGCACAGCATCCGCATAGGATACAGTCCCACTGCTTTTGGATTCTGTCGTACTCGGCCTGCGTTTATTTACAGCCTTTTTCGGCAGAAAACTCATCCTTAGGGATAAAGGTCGGGCGGATTTTTCTTAAATTTTCGATAGAAGGCTCCCAGTCTACGACGAGATCGGAGATCACTCTAAAATTTGCTAGCGGGGAGATCGTTATAACCTCGGGATTGTCGTATGTCGCTAGCAGCTCTTCCATCTTTTTGTCGCAAGCTAGCACCGAGTGACCGTTTACCCTCACGCCGCAAGCTCCGCAGATAGCCGATCGGCAAGATGCGGTGAAATTTAACGTCGCGTCCAAATTTTGCTTGATAAATAGCAAAAGCGATAGCAAAGTCTTGCCCTCTATATCTTTTTTATCCACGACGTAGGCTTGTTTGTAGTGTTGCGTACCGTCGTATCTGTCGATGATTATTTTCATTGCTATTTCCTTCCGTCAAGCGAGAATTCCGTGACTACGACGTTTTTATAGCCAAGCTCTAGCTTGCCGTCGTTTAGCGTCACGATGCTATGTTTTAAGAAATTTACGTCGTCTCGTTTAAGGTAGTCCTCCCTAGTGTGAGCGCCTCTGCTCTCCAGCCTTTTGCGCGCGGCCAAACAGGCGCAGCGAGATAGCAGGATCAAATTTCCCAGCTCCACGTAGTCGGTAAACGCCGTATTCATAACCGGATTTGCGTTTGGTACATTTAGCTTATCGTAGCGAGCTTGTATATCCTCTAGCGCTTTTTCTAGGGCGTCTAGCTTGTCCTGGGTTCTAAAGATACCCATATTATCCCAGTTTTGTTTACCTAGCTCCTCGCGCAGGAGATACATTTCGTTTGCTTCGCCTTTGCCGTTTGCGACTTTTTTAAATTTCTCTCGCCATTTTTTAGCTAGCTCTTCGGTGTTTTTGCCGCTACCAAAACTAGCCGTTTTGGCATACGCGCTAGCTCCCTTGCCGGCTAGCTGACCCGTTACTACCGCATCCGAGAGCGAATTTCCTCCGAGACGATTAGCTCCGTGGATAGAGACGCACGATGCCTCGCCGCCCACGTAAAGACCTGGCATCTTCGTGCTCATATCGTCAAATTTATCCACCTCTATGCCGCCCATCCAGTAGTGCGCTGTAGGACGGATCGGAACAGGATGTTCTACTAGGTCTAAATTTTCAAAAAGCAGTGCGGTGTGTCTGATTTTAGGCAGTTTTTTCATTATGGTTTCTTTGCCCAGATGCCTAACGTCGATGAGTACGTATGAGCCTAGTCCTTCGCCGTAGTCGCGCCCCTCGCGGATCTCGGTCTCGATGGCGCGAGCCACTACGTCGCGAGGAGCTAGCTCCATCTTATCGTGGTAGTTTTTCATAAATCTCTCGCCCTTGTTGTTTAGCAGATATCCACCCTCGCCGCGAGCCGCCTCCGTGATGAGGGTGCCGCCGTTTGCCACGCCGGTCGGGTGAAACTGTATCATCTCGGGGTCTTCAAACCCAAGCCCCGCTCGCACCGCAGCCGCTACGCCGTCGCCAGTGGCGATATATGGTATCGAGGTTCTGTTGTAAAATATCCTCGTGTATCCGCCGGTCGCCACCACGAGAGCCTTACAAAGTACGGGAGTGATATCTCCGGTTTGGAGATTGCGTAGCACGACGCCCTCGCATTTACCGTCCTCTACGCCGATATCTAGTAGCTCGTAGTCCATTAGAAATTTAACGTCGTTGCTGACCGCCTCGTCAAAGCACGCGTGCATAACTATGTGACCGGTTTTATCCGCCGAGTAGTTGCATCTGCGTTTTGAGGCGCCGCCCATCATCCTTTGCGCCACGCCGCCGGGCACGTCGCCTTTTTTAGAGCGTCTACGCCGCCGCTTGGATTTCTGGAAAACAGCGTGCCTATATAGTCCATCTCGGCTATCGCTTTGCCCGCTAGCTCGCAAAATTTGATCGCCGCGTCCTGATCGACCAGATATGCGCCGCCCTTAACAGTGTCGTAGGCGTGCAGCTTATACGAGTCGCCGTCAGAAAAATTCGTCACGCCGTTTATGCCGCCCTCGGCCATACAGGTGGCGTTTCTTGATGGCATCATTTTAGTAGCTACGATGACGCTAAGATCCGGGGCGGCTTTTCTAGCGGCAACCGCTGCGCGCAGTCCGGCGCCGCCCGAGCCGATGATAAGAATATCGCAAGAAGGAAGCCCGTTAGCCTTGCCGCTAAAAGCCTCTTTTTTAGAAGCTTTTTTATCAGGCTTTTTGTCGTCGCAGCCGCTAAGCGTCAAAGCTCCGACGCCGATACAGGCTCCTTGCAAAAACCTTCTTCTGGATAAATTTTCGTTCATTTGGTATCCTTTGTTTAAACTCAAAATTTCGCCGAAATTCGAGTTTATTATTACAAGCCTTTATCGTGCAGATAAAGACGCCTTAATCTTGTACCTTTCTGAGACGGAATTATAATATTTTTTTTAAAAAAATATTAATATTACACCGTTTGTAAACTAAAATTTTAGAAATATTTTATCATCTAGTCATAAATTTTGAAATCAAATTTCAATCGCATACCAAATGCCTAGTTGTGGATTATACCGCGATTTTGATATTTTCGGCCAAAATTCGTAAATTTATATAAACGCGATTTTGCCGATATTAAATCAGATAAATTTGCTCTTATTAGCGGTATAAATCGACTAGAAAAGTTAAATTTAAAGCATTTGGTAAATTTGCTTTTCGTATTTTGCCCGGTTTTATTTAAGCAAATAAGAAAAATATCACATAAATATCACAAAATCCCCGTTTTTTAAATTTAAGCAGTTTTTTTATACAATCATTTAAATTTAAAACCGCGGAAAATAATATGAAATTTATCCCCAAAACCTTGCCTTTCGTAGAATTTATCGCTCTCATGGCGCTTTTAACCTCGCTTGGAGCCATGAGCACCGACGCGATGCTGCCCGCACTCATGCAGATCGGCCTAGATCTTGGCGTGACGCAGATAAACCAAACCCAGCTAGTCATATCCTCGATGTTTGCAGGCTTTGCCGTCGGACAGATATTTTACGGGCCGCTTAGCGACTTTATCGGGCGACGAAACGCCGTACTGCTCGCGCTTGCGATATTTACAGCTAGCTCCTTTATCTCGGTCGTCACGAGCGATTTTACCGCGCTTTTAGCTAGCAGATTTTTCCAGGGGCTAGGCGCTGCGGGCCCTAGGATCATCGCGATGGCGCTTATCCGCGATCTTTATGAGGGACGCGCGATGGCTCGCGTGATGAGCTTTATCGCGGCCATTTTCATCATCGTGCCCGCACTAGCTCCCATCATCGGCGGCTTTATTTTTAAAATTTATAGTTGGCGCAGCATATTTTTGATGCTAACTTTTATGGGATTTGCCTGCCTAGCGTGGTTTGGACTGCGCCAGAGCGAGACTCTGCCGGCGCAAAATCGCA